>CAZCBD010000133.1:0-7758 GCA_964496755.1 uncultured Melioribacteraceae bacterium | reverse complement strand
GACATGATAGTATATAGAAAAAACATTTAACGATAGATAATAATCATAAAAAATGGTACTTTTTTGTCGCTTTTGCTGATAGTGCCTGTACACGGCCTTTTGCTCTTTTTATCAAAACAAATAATAGAGTAAGCAAAGATGTTGCTGACTGGATTATCTCAAAGATGGAAAGAATGATGTCCAGAAAAGGAATAGATGAAGATTTGATTGATGAACAGGTGAAAAAATATTCCGATCAGGATAATGTGGACAAAATCGCAAGAACCATTAGTATGTCGCTTCGTCATAATATCCAAATAAAAGATATTGTGGAAACTCTGGACAAAAGTGAGGCTGCTTTTTCTTCTCTATTATTTCATATCAAAAAATTACTGGAGCAGTTTGTCCCCGACGGCACTCCTATCAAAGGGACTTGTCCGCAGTGCGGTCATAGCGATCTTGTTTATCAGGAAGGTTGCATGTTTTGTCCATCGTGTATGTGGTCAAAATGCGGCTAAAGATAAAATAAAGTACGAAATGAACAACTTCTACGAGGCTCTCTCAAGAGATGATCTAAAACTTACCTCTTGAGGGAGTCTCATGAAAAAAACATCTCTATTTCAATAAAAGTGTTTTTATGGTTTTTGTAAAGTGCTTGTCATTTTTTGAAGAAGTTGCATTCATCTTTATAATATAAACACCACTTGCAAAATTACCTGCATCCCACAACATTGAATATTTTCCTGCATGTTGAGTATTATTTATCAATGTTTTTACTCGCTGACCAAGTATATTAAAAATTTCCACTTTCACTTTACTTTCAAAAGGTAATTCGTATGCTATTGTTGTAGTGGGATTAAATGGGTTTGGGTAGTTTTGTTGCAATGAATATGTTTGCGGTAGCATATTTGTTTCATCGGTTTGTACATTTAACGAAACTATTACTTTGGCTGATGCCTGTGTATTATTATAATTATCAAAAACCGTTACATAATATTCTCCAACCGTAGCAGTAGCGGTAAATAATCCCGTACTATCAATTTTACCGCCGCTTGTTTTCCAATTGGGAATAAAATTTATTTCATTTGCATTTTTATTAAACGCTTTTGCCGAAAATTTAAATGTTGAATTAGGTGCAATCGTTATACTATCCGGTGTAATTGATATTTTACTTATAAACATTGAATCACTTGCAATATTAAGATAAGCATAGGTAAAAATACCAGTGCCTGTTTCGGTAATTTTTATTTTCACCTCTTTTTCCGTTGAATCCGCTATAAACAAACCGGAAGAAGTAATTGTACCTCCGGAACTTTCCCAAGATAAATTAACAAGTGTGTCTTCTATAGGCTTACTAAACTTATCAATACAATTAACCGAAAAGTGAATGGAATCACCTAAACTTATTGTTTTTCTTTTGGGATACACCGTTAGTAATGAAGCGGTTGAATTGTAACATGAAACATAAAACGAATCTACATCAACTACCGATGGATTATTTTGCGATTTACCGGTAATATAAAATTTTGCTATTGTGCCTGATGTTACAGACGAAGGAATTTTAATCGGTACAACCGACATTGAAGAATTTGTATCGGAAAGGGAATAAACAAAAATTTTATTTTCTATCCATTCCGGTTTTTCGCCTGTAATTGTTATCTCTATTTTATCATCTGTTTTGGCAAGATTCTGGCAAAACACCAACTGTGTATCTCTAATTCCGGATGTTATAAATAATGTATCGTTTGCCGATTTAATTAGAAATTCCGATTTTTTACTCAGCCATTTATTTACCGATACATTGCCTTTAATTTTGTCTTTAGGATCAGAAGAATTTCCCCACCAATTATTATCCGCAGTAATTTGATTATGCTCATCGGTATTTACCAATGCAAAACCTTTGTTATCAAATATGTTGTTTTTAATAATTGTCGGTTGCGAACCCCGCTCTGTTTTTATGGCATCGGTTTCATCATTGTAAATGGAATTACCGCTAATAATTGATTGCGAATTTGATAAATGAATTCCGGTATTGCCGGTATTATGTGCAATGTTATTTCCGGAGATTGTATTTTTGCTGTTTACTTCTATAATTCCCGATTGATTGTACCATATTTTATTATTTACAATACTATTGTTTTTGCTATCTTTCAAAAATACCCCAACTTTGTTGCCCCATTTTTTTGTGCCTGATAAATCTGTACCAATCGCATTATTTCTGATACAATTATTTTTAATTATTATTGTTTCCATTACTTGATCATTAATAATTTCTCCTCCGGAACGTATATAATTTATCAGACTATCTTTTTTGCTATCAAGATAAATACCGTACCTTTTATTATTAACAATAACATTTTCTTCAATAATATTATCTCCGGTAAAAAAATCAAAAACTATTCCGTCTTGATTCGGGAATGATTTATTACCCAAAATATTTGCACCTATTATATTACCTTTTATTAATGCCTTATGCCCGGAAGACATTATACCAATTGAATTATTACCAATACTATTATATAAAATTTTATTATTTTCTCCTGAAAAACTAATTCCTTTTCCTTCGGGAATATATTCTTGTTTATTTATATCGGTACAGATTTTGTTATTTTGCACAATGTGATTATCGCCATAAAGTAAAATTCCTTCTTCAGAATATCCACCTATAATATTGTTTAAAATCTTATTATTCAAACCGTCAAGTTCAATTCCGCATACTATATTACTATTAGTTAAAATGGCAGTGCCGGAAGAATTAACCCCGATTTTATTGTTAATTACATTATTATAAGTTCCTATAATATCGTTACTGTATATTCCTGATTCAGCACTAATTATATTGCCGGTTATCAAATTATCATGTGTTTTGCCACATAACCGTATTCCGTAATAACCGCCATTAGTAATTTGTATTCCGTTATTTCCCGTTTCATCTACACCTATCAGATTTTCTTTTATTTCATTGGAAAATGTATTCTCACCCTTTAAAACAATTGCAGTTTTGGCTTTCATATTTTTATTTTTGCTTATCAAATTATGTTTAGAGCCTTCAGCCAATTCAATATCTGTAAAAATATTGTTTTTCCGCCATTCTTTGTATATAAATCGATTTTCGGTTAATTTATTTTTTTCACTGTTTTTTATGTAAATACCTGTTTTAATATCATAAATCCAATTATTCGTTATTAAATTATTGTTCGCATCTGAAAGGATAATTCCTTTATTGCCCCGTACAAATATAGGAGGAGGTAATATAGGAGAATAATTACTTGCAATAATATTATCTTTGATTTCATTATCGGAAGACCATTTTAGCACAATTCCGTTTTCCGAAAATCCTTTAATGCTATTAGAATATATTTGATTTTTTTCTGAAAATTTAAATGTTATTGCCGTGTTAATAATATTATTAAATTTATTCGGTTCTTTTGCACCGTTAAAATTATTGTTTACAACAATGTTATTAGCACTATTTTCAAAGATAAAACCATCTTCGCATCCATCAATATCATTATTTTTTATCGTATTATTATTTCCGGTTAAAGATAATCCTATATTTATTATTTTATGTATTTGCTTGTTGTTTTCATCGGGGTATTTATAGCCAATATAATTATCTTCAATAGTATTGCCGTTACCGTGAATAGTTATTCCGTCATGGAGATAATTATGTTCAATATTAGCGGAATCGCAATTAAATAAACCTATACCCCTAAAGGATTTTCTAAATGTATTAGTTTTTAATTCGCAATTTTTAATTTTTTGAAGTGCAGAAGCGTATATGCCAAATTTAAATCCGTAAAATGTACACAAATTTATTTTTATGTTATCTGCCGCAAGGATAAAACAGTTTTTATCTTCCGATTTATTTTTATCCAAAAAGAAAACATACCCTTGGCCTTGTATTTTAACACCTTTTGTTATGTTAATTTCTGATTGTTCGTAAAACCCCGAGGCTAACCTTATTTCGTGCCCATCAATAGTACCGCTATAATTAATTGCATTTTGAAGCGAAAGAAAAGGCATGGCAGGTGTTAAACTTGCGTTCCAAACCGAAGCCATATTTTGTGTTTCGGATACCAGTACCGCACCTGCCGGCAATTTTATTCCCGGACGAGCCGAAACGGGAATAGGGATACATTTTATTTTGTTGATTGATGTGCTTATTGCAAATTTTTTAATTTCTTGTAATCCACCGGTAATATATGGGGCGGATTCTCTGTTATGTACATCGTTAGAAAATTCTTTGCTTCTATTGGGGAATGTAAATTTATAATAAAACTTTAATGGTAATGTTTCACCCTCTTTTATTGTTTTGGAAAGTGTAAACTTAATGCTTTGAATGCAAGTATCGGCATCGGTTGTAATTTCTCCCCACGAAACAGGTAGATCGTTTAAGTAAAGAATTGCTTCAATATACTTGGCTTTTACTTTTTCAGTAGCATTAAATGTAATTTCCGATAGTTCCCAGTCAACACCATCGGCAGCAAGATTTGCAGTGGCAATATGCCTCTTTTCCATTAAAGCATTAGGAGGAAAATTTATTTCTTGAGGTGCGGAATCGAGAGTTAATTTTAATATCGGCAAAAAATTTCCCGTAACATTTTTATCACTATCCATAGTTAATTGTGCTGGATTTGCAGAGCCGGAAAGATCTCCCGACCATTCATAAAATCCCCAGCCTGTTGCTGCGGTTGCATTTATTGATACCCCGGTACCGGAATTATATTCGCCACCCGAGGGTGAAACGGAGCAACCGTCTGCCGAGGCTTCGGCGGGCGATACATTTGTTTGAAGAGTAACTTTGGTATTACCTACGGTTCCCGGCTTATAAACTTTAATTACTTTATTGGGAAGACTACCAACAGAATTATTATCATATCCGTATCCGTTTGTTTCGTAAAGATATGCATTCGAGTTTAATGTTGCGATATTGTAATTTACGGATTGAATGTTGCTATTTGCTATTGTGGAAGATGCCGAACTACTTGGAACAAAGGAAACAATATCCAATGGTTCCGGTTGCGAAAGAGATGCCCCTATCATAAAGCGTTTTATTTCACTATCCCAACTAAAAGTTTGTATTCCTTCTCCGGGTGTTGTAACAAAAAATATTTCATCAAGTTTGGCTATATTCCAAGATAGAGTATCATGGGAAATTGTTTGGAGGGTTTGATATTTCAATTCTGTTTTATCGGAATAGTCATAGCATATTAGCCTACTACTCGGATATTTCCCTTTTTCGTTTCGGATACAAACTAAATATTGGTCATCAATTAATGTGGGTCGAATTATTTCTGTACCATAAGTTTCAGTGTAGGTGGATTGAGTTATTGTATTCATATTTGAAATATCAAAAACTTCAATACCTGAATAACTATTTGCTTGATAGTAGGAAATAAACAAAAGATTGCGATTTTTATTTATGGTAATGTTTGTGCCCGGTTTTCTTAGTGCCTGCTGTGAATGCTTAACAGGAGTTGTCGGATTGGAAATATCATAAATAACAAATTCCGATATGCCGACGTGGGTAACAAAAAGATAATTTCCATTGCAAGCCATCTCAAATATAGGATTGCCCGTATCGACTGTGGAAATACGATTCGGATTTTCCGGATTGGTCAATCTGAAAATAGAGAAAGATTTTTTTGTAGGTTCTCCGTGAGAAACGAATAGCAAATCATTTTCCAAATAAACTCTGTTCCCTCCGCCAATAGTGACTGTTTTCAGATAAGTTGGTTTTTCCGGATTGCCGGCAATGTTGTAAATCCATAAATCACCATTATTTATTGCATAAAGATAATCTGAATATTGAACCATACCGGTAGTCATTATATTGGCTTCATCATACCCCCCGAAAGAGTGCACTTCTTCCAACTTATTAGGTAAAATTTCGGGTGCATCGGTAATATCTACAAAAAGAAGTTTTTTATATTTTCTTTCTACGGCAATAGCAATAATTTTATTTGGGTAATCAGGATGATTCCGAATAATTTCCAAACCACCAACCATAGAACTATCCGGTAATAACGAAGAGAGATCAAAAGAAAAATTTATATGTCCCGAAGAAGTATCTGCCCTCGAAATTCTGAAAACGCCATAACTGGTTTTGTATGATGAATTTATAGTTGGTTCTGCGTACCAAAGAGAGCCATAGTTTGAGTTAGAAAAATTGTCAAAAGCAATTCCATAAGTACCCAAATGGTGTGGTGGCGACAGTTTTTTTATTGTTGTTCCGGTTTTTGCATCTATTTTAACACATCTTGAAAGAATGGTATATCGTGAATAAATAGCCTCCTCATTAGGATCGTAGGCTATTCCGTAATGTTTGGAATTACTTGTATTTTTGATTGATGAAACAACTTGCAATGTGTTAGGGTCTATTTTATCAATGTTTTTACTATCGCTTGCCAGAATATAAGTGCCGTCGAAAGCCAAGTCGGCATATCCCCAAGAACTGGTTGTAGTCTGTTTGGTAGAATCTATAAAGGTACCGTCAAGTGTATATTTATCCCAATAATTATGTTTATTACCATCGGAAGATGTTATATAAATTGTGGAATTTACAATTACTACACCTTTTGCCCATCTTTCCTTGAGTAAATCGATTGAGTATAATATTTTTCCGTTTTCTTGTTGATAATTCGGGCTTAAAAGCATTTCTCCGTCAATATTTTTTTGCTCTGTTTTTTGCCCGAGGAAAATTTCGCTCTCTTGTGCAGTTAAAAATTTTGAAAAAGAGATAATACACAATAAAATAAAAATGTTTTGCAAAAATAATTTTTTCATAATTGTTTTACCTTTCCATTTTGTAGTAATTTCTATCGGATAGTAGATGTGTCGAAATTTGTAAAATAAAAGGGAAACAATAAAGTAATCTGATGTGCAAAACCGTTTTTGAGAAAATAAAAGGTTATTATTGGTTAATCTTTTTTAGATATTCTCGCGGAGTAATTTGTGTTGTGCTTTTAAAGACTCGGTTAAATGTAGATCTGGAAAAGAAACCGACTGTAGCATAAAGAGTATCCAATTTACAGTTTTCCTTTTCTTGGCGAATGATTTTTTTTGCTTCTTCAATTCGGAAATCATTGATATAAGTGGTGAAATTCTTTTTAAAATAATCATTAATCAAAATAGAAAGATCCTTTTCCGGAATATGAATTTTCCGTGCTAAATTTTTCAATTTTAGACCGGGATCTAAAAAGAATTTTTCTTCCAGAATAATTTTATCCATATTTGAGAGAATATTTGCAATTTCCTTTGAATCAATGTTTGACGGTCTTTTACGAATACTATTTTTTTTATGAAATCCGTTGGATAATTTCATTTCCAATAAAATTTCATTGTGCTTGATTCCTATAATACCTAGAAAAATTACAAATAGTAGTGAAACAACAACATTTGCTTCTGAATATCTGGTGAAAAATAACGAAAGAGCAATGTAAGTGGTTTCAAACAACATAATCCCGCTGATTATATATTTTATCCATCTCTGTAAATAGTGAGAGGTTCCTGTTGCGGAAGATTTGGAATTTAATTGTTGTTGGCTTCTGATAAATCGATGGATAAAATATCCACCCTGTAAGTAATAACTGATAATAAAAAACAGAGAAATATAATTTACAGTGTGAGATTTGGTTTCTGAAACCATGAAGTCATTGGTAATAAATGCTGTTAACCAAGATGAATCCAGATAATGATGAGTTATTAATGACAAAAATAATAATAGTATGGGAAAGATAAATTTATTTTTTTCAATGATGATTTTGTTTTTTTTGT
>CAZCBD010000132.1:0-7958 GCA_964496755.1 uncultured Melioribacteraceae bacterium | reverse complement strand
GATTTCAACTGGTCTTCTCAGATTATACAGATTTTGCCAAGATCAAATGAAAAAAGGCGATTTTGATATAGTTGTTAGAATTTTAAGCGATTTAAAAGAAGCTTGGATAACTATATTTGAAAGAGAAAATGATTGAGGAATTAAATGAATATTCTATCAACATCGGGAATAAATAATAGTGTAAATACTTATAAATATTACGAGAGGACTAAAAAAATAGATCCTCTTGTGCAAAAAAAAGATAAGTATAGTAAATTATCTTCCGCTTGGGGTACAGTTAGTTCCAAGTTAAGTTCTTTGCAATCGGTGCTAAATGATCTTAAAATTACTACTTCTAGCTCGGTATTTAATACTAAAGCATCGGTTCTTTCAAATTCTGATTTTTTATCCGCTACCGCTACTTATACTGCAACAAAATCTGCATATTCATTACGTGTAAATCAGCTTGCGAAATCAGATGTGTTAGTTTCCGGCACTTTAACTTCTGTGCTTTCATCCGGATTAGCAGCTGGTGATTATGCTTTACAAATTAATAGTGGAGATTATAATAGTAAAATTACAGTAACACTTGATGGTACCGAAACATATCAGGGTGTGATGGATGCAATTTCTTCGGCAATAAATTCAGATAAAGCTACGGTAACATCAGCAGATCCGGGAGGAGGTCCTTTTAATTATACAGGGGATTTAACCTTTGATATTAATGGAACAAGTACTACTATTTCATATGATTACAGTGCGGGAAAAACTTATTCCGAAATTGTAAGCGATTTGGTATCACAAATTAATGATAATGTAAGTGGTGTTGTTGCAAGTAATGTTAACGGTAATTTACAAGTTGAAGTTTCCGATTCTAAAAATTACATTTCAATTTCGGATACAGGTTCATTAGCATCTTCTTTCGGCTTAACCGTTACAAAAGAAAAAGGTGCTTCGGGAATTGTTAAAGCATCGGTTTTTTCTCCGAGTACAAATAATTCCAAATTATCTCTTCAAGCGGTTGAAAGTGGTTATGACAATAGGTTGCAGATTACAGATACTAATTCGATTTTAGGCAATTTAGGAATTACTTCATCAATTTTAACTAACCATACTCAAAATGCATCTGATACGGATGCCGGATTTATTTATGATGCTACCAGTTCAACAGTAAACGAATTGAACGCAAAGTTGACTTTTAATGGTATAAACATTCAAAGAAATTCAAATACGGTAGATGATTTAGTTTCGGGAGTTACTTTTTCGCTAAAAGCAATTATGGAGGCAAGTGATCCTGATGTTTCGGTAAATGTTGATAATGATGTTTCCGGTGTTAAATCAAAAATTCAATCTTTTATTGATAAATTTAATGATGCTTACAGTTATTTGAAAAGCAATTACTATTCCGGTGAATCCGGAAGAGGATTATTTGTTGGAGATCCTTCGGCATCGTCATTAATTTCCACACTTCAGCGTAGCGTAACGGGGCAGGTTAGCGGAATTGCCAGCGATAAATTAAATAGATTAAATCAAATCGGAATTTCTTTTGATCCTTCTACCGGTCTGTCAATTTCAGATTCTTCCACTTTGGAATCAAATATCAAAGAAAAAGCCGATGAGGTAGCTGCTATTTTTAATTCAACTAATGGTATTGCAACTTCCCTTTATGATACTTTGGATAATTATTTAGGCTCAAGTGGTTCTATTGCAAGAATTACTGAATCTTATGATAACAATGTATCGTATTATACGGATAAAATTACTGCCATGAATGAAAGAATAGATAAAAGTGCTTCCATTTTAAGGAAAAAATACGAGGAATTACAAAGACAATATGCTCAGATGTTAAGTTTATCAAGTTTTTTTAGCTCAATTAGCGGAGGGTATTCTTATTAATGATTTCTCTTGAAAAAGAAATTGAAAATGTTAAAAAAGAATTACAAAATTTTGAAAAACTATTAGATAATTTTAATTTAAATAATTTTGCTAAAGATTTTGATATCTTGAATTCGGAGCTTGAAAAAATAAAGAAACAAAGAAATGATTTAATAAAAAAATATCCGAAAAATGAAATTGAAGGCTTTAATAAAGAATTGGATGTTTTTATTAAACAAATAAACTCAAAATTCGATAATGTACTATTGAAAATAAAGAAAGAGCAAAAAGAAATTAGTAGTAAATTACAAAACGGATTAAATAAAAAAAAATTATCAACATATAGGTAGGAACAAGTGGATATTAAATCAGTAGGAAATATTGGGTCAAGTCGTTACTTTGAAGCTTCCAAAGTTCAAGATAAACCAAAATCATCCGAACCATTAATTAAAGATTCCGTTGATCTATCAACCGAAGCTAAAAATATTGCAACTAGAAAAGTAACGACAGATAGCCTTGAGGCAATCAAAGCACGGGTAAAAAATAATTATTATGATCGTCCCGAGGTAATCGAAAAAGTTGTTGATGCAATTTATAATGAATTGTCTTAATTCTATCTTTTATTTTTGCCGGCTTAAATGCCGGCTTTTTTTTTGTCTGATTTTAATTTTAATATTGCATAAAATTAGCTAATTTGCTAATATTGTGCAGTTTAAAATTATTAAAAGATTTTTGAATCAAAAAAAATTTTCAACAGTTAGGAAAAATTATATGAAACCAAAGTTACTAATTATTGACGATGATAATTTAGTTTGCATTTCGCTAAAAAAAATATTACTGAAAATGAATTACGAGGTGGAAATTTGTAACGATGGTGATAAAGTATTCGAAACTGTTGAAAATACAAAACCCGATATCATTTTACTTGATATATATTTAACTACTCATAACGGATTGGATATTTTAAAAGATTTGCAAATGTCTTATTTTCATATTCCCGTAATTATGATTACGGCCTATTCCGACGTGAAGATATCTGTTAATGCAATGAAACTGGGTGCTTTTGATTTTCTTTTAAAACCAATAGATCTTGAACATTTGCAATTGGTGCTGGAAAAATGTGAAAGTCATTTAAAATTAAAAAAGGAAGTTACCCAACTTCAAACTGTTTTGAACGAAAACGAACTTACCAGAGAATATTTTGGCAGTAGTAAATCAATTCTCAGAACATTAAATATTGTTGAAAGATTAGCTAAAAGCGACGATACTACGGTTTTAATTCAAGGAGAAAGCGGAACAGGAAAAGAAGTAATTGCCCGCTATATTCATCAACAAAGCCCAAGAAAAAATAATGTTTTTATTCCTATAAATTGTGGCTCAATACCGAAAGAATTGGCAGAGAGCGAATTGTTCGGACATGAAAAAGGTGCTTTTACCGGTGCTTCGTCAAAAACCAAATTAGGTAAATTTGAGTTAGCCAATAACGGAACCATTCTTTTGGATGAGTTGGGCGAATTAAGTTTGGATTTGCAAGTTAAACTTTTGCGTGTTTTGGAAGAAAGAAAATTTTATAGGCTTGGCGGAGAAAGAGAAATTTCAATAAACGTGCGAGTTATTGCTGCAACTAATAAAAATTTAGAAGATGAAGTAAAAAAAGGTGCATTTAGAGAAGATTTATATTATAGACTGAATGTTGCAACAGTTATAGTTCCGCCCTTAAGAGAAAGAATAGAAGATATTCCTATTCTATCGTACCGATTTATGGAACAGTTTGCCCGTAAATTTGATGTTAAACTGAAGAGAATAGAAGAAAAAGCTTTGGATTTATTGTCGAAACAATATTGGAAAGGCAACGTAAGAGAATTAAGAAATGCCATTGAACGTGCAGTATTAATGGTTGATGGAGATGTTTTAAAAGAACAAAATTTTAATTTTCTAGTACCTCAAAATATTAAAAATAATGATTCGGGTAATTATTTTTTGCGGATTCCGCCAAATGGAATACCGATTGATATTGTACTTAAGGATTTAATTCTAAAAACATTGGAAATATCCAAAGGCAACCAAGTAAAAGCTGCAAAAATATTAGGATTATCTCGTTCAAAATTACGTTATAGGATGGAACAATTGGGAATTGAGGTGAAAAAGAAAATAGGTTAATTATTATATAATTATTTGTTGACATAGAGAATTATTTTATTAATTTTTAAATTAAAATAAAAAATAAATATTCGATAATACTTACACTGTTTGCTCAAATTAGCGGATAATAACTGAAAATCTTAATGAATTTGGGAAAATTATGCAAGATTTACCTTTAGAACTGCAACAAGAAATTCAGAATCTAAACTCGGATGATTCGAATTTAAAAAGACAAATTGCAGAAAAATACCTAAGTGAAGAATTGAATGATGAGGTTGCAAAAGTCTTAGCTAACAAACTATTAGATGATGATATCGGGGTTAGAGATGCTGTTTCACAAGCATTAATTTATAATGAAAATCAGAATATACCTTATTTTCTGATACCATTTACTACATCAAAAATGGAAATATCAACACGGAATTTAGCCGGTGAGATTCTGCTAAAAAGAGGCACCTCGTCATTAGATGCAATGATTGAATATATTGACGAAGGTGACGATGACGACAAAAAATTTCTTGTTGATTTAATGGGTTTGATAGGCGATTCCAAACCATCTGATAAAATCAGAGAAATTTTGCGTACTAATGAAAATGAAAATGTTTTGTTGGCTTGCATAGAAGCATTAGGTAATATTCATTGTGTTAATGCAGTAAACGATATTGTTGATGCCTATAAGCGAAACGAGTTATTTAAACCTACTGCAATAGAAGCCTTGGGTAATATTGGTTCTGCCGAAGCTGTTAATTTTATAGTAGAACGCTACAAAGAGGAAGATGAACTTACCAAGTTTTCAATGATTGAAAGTTTGGGCCTAATAGGCGATGAAGCGGCATTTTTCTTATTGCTTTCCGAATTAAAACATTTAAATGGACCTTTAACCTGGGCAGCAATTTTATCTTTAAAAATGTTGCAAGATAAATTAGGAATTGATGTACCTTTTGATGAAAGTATAAAAAATTCATTGTTAAAAACTTTAAGCGAAGGTGAACTGAAGCACAAAAGAGCTGCAGCAAGCCTTATTTCTGTTTTTGAAGATAGGGAAATTATTTTAACTTGTTTGAAAATTTATGGTACGGATGAAGAAATTAACGAACATATCAAAAGTAAGTTCTTTGAAAATCCTCTTTATTTATACCCGAAATTATCAGAGTATTTAAAAAATATGCCCTCCAATGCCAATATGCTTTTAGGTTTATTAGGAGAACTAATTACATTTGATGGTGGGGAAAGTATTCAAGAATTATCACCTCTTGATTTAAGAAATTTGTGTGATGTTTTAACCATGTATTTAGAACATGCTGACGAAGAAGTAAGAAGAATAGCAATAGAGTTACTTTTCTTCTTAGGCTTGGATACAGCGTTACTATTTATAGATACAATGATTGAGGATGACAATTTTTGGAACAGATTGCGTGTTGTGGAAATTCTTGAGAATATTGATGATGAAAGAGCAATTGAAGGTTTACAAAAACTTTCCGAAGATCCGGAAGAAATGGTAAGTGAACGTGCTCAAGAAGTTCTAAATCAAAGATCTTAAAACAGGATAACAAGAAATGATAAATCAATTTTCATCACCTTTGAAAAAAACATCGTCCCCTTTATCAGGTTTTTCATTTGGGACCAAAAATAATGTAAAAATGAGTGATAAAGCTTTCCAAGATTGGAGAGCATATATATATGACCTGACAGGAATATTTTTTCAAGATAATAAAAAATATTTACTTGAGAGCAGACTCCAAAAAAGAATAAATTTCTTAAAATTAAAATCTTTTGAAGAATATTTAAATTATGTTAAAAACAATGTTAAAAGATCTACCGAATTAAATTTTCTTTATGAGGTAATTACTATTAATGAAACATTCTTTTTTAGGAATCAACCGCAATTGGATGCTTTGGTTGGAACAATAATTCCGGAACTTTTAAATTCTTCAACAAAATTAAATAAAAATAAGATTAAAATTTGGAGTGCAGCCTCCTCCTCGGGTGAAGAAGCATATTCGGCTGCTATGATGATTACCGAATTATTGAAACCTAAATATCCAAACCTGCAACTCGAAATAGTTGGGACAGATATAAATTTTAAAGTAATTGAAACTGCACAAAGAGGTATTTATAAAGAATATGCTATTAGAAATACTCCCCAGTATTACTTAAAAAAATATTTCAAGCAAAACGGTAACACTTGGGAAATTAGCCCGGAAATAAAAAAAATGGTTTCATTTAAATTGTTGAATTTATTTGATGATACAGCCATGAGAAGAATGTCTAATTTCGATGTTATTTTTTGTGCAAATGTTTTGATTTATTTTGACCCGAAATCAAAAATCAAAGTGGTTTCAAAGCTTTATGATTCATTAGTAAAAGGTGGATATTTATTTATTGGGTATTCAGAAACATTACATGGTATTTCTAAAGCATTTAAACTTGTGAGTTACCCAAAAACAATCGGATACAAAAAGGAGTAAAGATAAATGAAAAAAGTTGTCCTTATTGCAGATGATTCGCCAACCATTAGAAAGTTTGTTGCATTTTCGCTTACAATGCAAGGCTTAGAAGTTATTTCTGCAGTTGACGGAATGGAAGCTTTAGAAAAAATTCCTGAACAAAGAATTGATCTTTTGATTACTGACTTAAATATGCCTAATATGGATGGATTTGAATTAATCAAAGCTGTGCGGCAAACAGAGGAATATAAAGATATTCCGATTATCATTTTATCTTCACTATCAAGTAGTGAGGAAATTGAATTAGGTATGAGTTGCGGTGCTAATTCTTATTTGGTGAAACCTTTTGATCCTAAAAGAATTCAATATGAAGTTGCTAAATATCTAAATTAAAAAATAAATTGAGGAAATAAATGGAATTAAATTTTTTAGTTGTTGATGATTCGGTTACTATGAGACGAATTGTTGTAAATTCTTTGAAAAGCTTAGGCTTTGCTAATTACACTGAAGCCGTTGATGGAAAAGATGCTTTGGCCAAACTTTCAGCCGATTCTTCAATTTCTTTTATCATTACTGACTGGAATATGCCAAATATGTCGGGACTTGAATTAGTAAAAGCAATTAGAAGTGGTAGTGACCGGGCAAACATCCCGATTCTAATGGTAACAACAAGAGGTGTTAAAGAAGATATTGTGGAAGCTTTACATGCTAAAGTATCGAACTATGTTGTTAAACCTTTTACTCCACAAATATTAAAAGAAAAGATTGATCAAATTTTATCGAATATGTAACTAATTTAGGTGGACACTTATTATGTCGAAAAATATGGCTGAAATATTTACAAAATTAACAGAATTGAAGAATATATTCCTTTTTGCAGAAAAGATTGTTCCTATTGTGCAAAGTTTGATTGAATTTATGCAAGAAATGACACCTTTATTAGAAACTATTAATTCTTCAATTGCTGCCAGCACAAATCAAATGAAACAAGGCACCGATAGGATTTCCGATGTTACTAATGCTACCGAAATGGCTACAACTGAAATTCTTGATTTGGTTGATGAAATTTCAAATAATCTAACGGAAGTTGAAAATAATTTAAAACATAAAAGAGATTCTTTAAATAATAAACTTGAGCTTATTTCAAATCTAAAGGATTTAATTAAAGATAATAGTCAAGCTTTAGAGCTAGTGAACAAACTCGAAAAAGAAGTAATTGAAAGCTTTGATTTTACGGAATTAAACAATTTATTTGCTTCTATTAATGAGAATTCTTACAAAATAACATTATCTCTTCAGGTACAAGATATTACTGCTCAGCAATTAGCTTCTGTTAATCACTTAATTGAATCCGTACAAACACGATTAAGTACGTTAATTAATGAAATTGACAGTACGAATATTAATGAACATGTAGAAGAACTTACTGTTACTTCAAAAGAAAACCTTACTTTTGATCCTAAAGCAAGTTACACTAATAAAGACGGTAAACAAGAAAAGGTTGATGAAGTTATA
>CAZCBD010000131.1:0-7973 GCA_964496755.1 uncultured Melioribacteraceae bacterium | reverse complement strand
TTTATAAATCCATCCTTTAAAGTATAGCGATTTAGGTGCAAAAGCCGATTGTTTAAAACTCTTATAGATATAGGTTAAAGTATCTAATGCTTGTAAGTATTTTTTTTGATCGTACAATTTTTCGGCAGAATAAAAATGTTTTTTTGCAGGATCAAAATCAAAATTATATTTCGGTTTATTCAACCTATCGGCCGCATTATTAGCAATTCTCTCGTGTTTGTACTTTTCGTAAACAATATTGAATAAACTATCAGCCTCATGTTTTTTATTAACGGCATCGTAAAAAGTTGCAATTGTATAATAAAACGAACCATTTCTTAATGAATCAGGGTATTCAACCAAAAGTTGAGAATAATAATAACCGGCAGAATCAAATTGCTCGGCTTCGGTAAAAAACAAATTTGCCAATTTGCTTTTTGCATCCCACAGATTTTTTTTCAATTTGGAAATATCCAACTTAGATTTTTCCGGTTTTTTTATTTTCAAAGTGTATTTTTGCTTTGTTTCAATTTGTCTTTTAGTTAAAGTGATTCCTCTTTCCAGAGCATCATTTGCTAATTTAGTTGAATCCTCTTTTCTGATTTGTTCAAATCGCAATGAATCTTGTTGAAATATTAGTGGATTTTCCAAATAAGTAATTTGTTTTTTTAATGTTTTCAACTTTTCTTTTTCGGTAACATAATCCGTAAAAAGTCTGACTTTCTTTTGCGCTAAGTTTTGATATTCAAGTGGAGCCAAACTGTTTGTTACTCTTTTATAATAAACAAGCGAAGAATCATACATTCTATATTCCGAAGATAAAATTTCAGCAAGATAATAACGCGCTATACCTGCGGAAGGTGAATTTTTATATGTAGTATCAACCATCTCGAACATCGCAAAAGAATTTATAAAATCCTTATTTTCAAATTGTCCTATTCCAATTTCCAAATCCAACTTATCATAAAACTTTTTATATTTTTCCTCATCTCTCAGATTTTCAAAATCGTAAATACTTTCTTCAATTAATCCAAGTTCACGTTTCAATCTGGCTGCTTCAATATTGGATTCAACTTCTATTTGAATTCTCGGCGAATAATTTTTTACTTTATCGAATGATCGGGCAGCTAGTTTTATATCGTTAATTTCCAGATACTGTTTGCCCAGCTCGTAATATAATTCGGCAAGTATAACATCATCATCACTATACTTAATAGCTTTTAAGATATTACTTATAGCTTTTTCAAAATTTTTATAATGGATGTAATAGGCAGTAATAGCAATGTAAGCCTCGGAAGCCAATTCTTCATCGCCAAGCGAAACCGAAGTATCGGCAACTTGCTGAAGTAACTTTAAGCCCCTGTCAACTTCACGAATGTGCAATTTGGTTTTACCGAGCCAATATTTGGTCCGCCAAAAATACTTTTCGGATTTCATTGCATTTAGCTCAACAAACTTTCGGTTGGCTTTCAAAAAATTACCTTGATAGTAAAAAGCTTTCCCTATCAGAAAAAGAGCATCTTTCACATAATCACTTTTGCTGTTGAATTGAAGAATTTTGGAACATTTTTTTACTGTGCCTTCCAATAACTTATCGGCCGCCCCTAAAGGTTTAACTCGTTTAAATTCAAAAATTCCTTCGCCGGTTTCTTTATAAATTTTTTCCGCTTGTTCAAATTCAACTTTTGCGTTGTAATATCTATTAAAATAGGTAGTAAAATTTTCCCACACCGAGCAAGCGGAAAATAAAATGAGAAAAAAAAGAACCATAATAGAAGTTTTTTTCATACTATAGTGCTCCGCTTCCGGATTCTTCAGTTCTAATTCTAATTACATCAATAATTTCGGAAACAAATATTTTACCGTCGCCAACCTGTCCAGTTTTGGCAGCTTTAATAATTGCGTCAAGTGCTTTATCAAGCAACTCATCTGCCACCACCACTTCAATTTTAATTTTGGGAATAAATTCAATTTGATATTCGCTGCCTCTATAAGTTTCGGTATGTCCTTTTTGCCTTCCATAACCGCGTACTTCGGAAGTTGTAAGTCCTTTAATTCCCGCTTCTAATAATGCTTCCTTTACATCCTCCAATTTAAATGGGCGAATTATTGCTTCAACTTTTTTCATAACTCTTCCTTTATCTTCCGCAACAATGTTTGTATTTTTTTCCGCTACCGCACGGACAAGGGTCATTTCTTCCGATTTTTTCTTCGGCTCTAATCGGCTGGCGTTTGCCTCTATTTGCAGCTTCGTCAGGTTGATTATTTTGCATTCCCATTCCCGAACTATCATCCTTTATTGCTCTGATGCGTTTGTTGGATTGGGAACGTTTTGTTCTAACTTCTTCCGGTTCTGCAGGAAAAGATTTAAAACAAAAGCTGACAATTTCATCACGCATTTCGTTTAACATATTTACAAATAGATTATATCCTTCTGCTTTATATTCAATTAAAGGATCTTTTTGTCCGTATGCTCTTAAACCAATACCTTCTTTCAGATCATCCATTTCTCGTAAATGCTCTTTCCATTTTTCGTCTGTTATGCTCAAATAAGCATATCTTTCCAAACGCGCCATCAAATCCGAGCCAAGCATTTCTTCTTTTCTAGCATAAAATTCTTTAGCAGCTTCAAGAATTTTTGTTGCTGTTTCTTCAACGCCGGTTTTTTCAAAAACTTCGGGTTCAATTTTAAAATCAACCAATAAATGTTGTAATAAATCATCATGCAATTTTTCAACATTCAAAGAATCATAACAGCTTTCGGCAAGTCTTGTTGCATATTCCTCAACCATTTCAAATATTGATTCTTTTAATCTTTCACCTTCAAGCGCTTGACGTCTTCGATGATAAATAACTTCGCGTTGTTGGTTCATTACGTCATCATATTCAAGCAAACGTTTACGAATAGCGAAGTTATTTTCTTCTACTTTTTTCTGGGCTCTTTCAACCGACTTAGTAATAAGAGGATGCTGAATTACTTCTCCTTCTTTTAAGCCGATTCTACTCATCACCGAAGCTGCTCTATCACTACCAAATAGGCGCATTAAATCGTCTTCGAGCGAAATATAAAATTTTGAGACCCCCGGATCGCCCTGACGACCGGCGCGACCACGCAACTGTCTGTCAATTCTTCTGGATTCGTGGCGTTCGGTACCTAAAATATACAACCCACCGGCCTCTTTAACGCCTGCACCAAGTTTAATGTCCGTACCACGTCCGGCCATATTTGTTGCAATTGTTATTGCGCCCGGTTGACCTGCTTGGGCTACAATTTCCGCTTCACGTTGATGTTGCTTGGCATTTAAAACATTGTGCGGCACCCCTGCTCTTTTCAACATTCTACTTAAAGTTTCGGAAACCTCTACGCTTGTGGTACCAACTAAAACAGGAATTTTTTTTGAACGCAGGTCAATTATTTTTTCTATTGTCGCATTAAATTTTTCGCGTTTGGTTCTAAAAACAGAATCATCCTGATCATCTCTTTGAATCGGTTTATTTGTAGGAATAACTACAACTTCTAATTTATAGATTTCCATAAATTCCGACTCTTCCGTTTCGGCAGTACCCGTCATACCGGCAAGTTTATTATAAAGTCTGAAATAATTTTGCAATGTAATGGTTGCCAAAGTTTGCGTATCTCTTTCAACTTTTACATTTTCTTTTGCCTCAATAGCTTGATGAAGTCCGTCGGAATATCTTCTTCCAGGTAAAACGCGACCGGTAAATTCGTCTACTATTGCAATCTTTCCATCTTCGGTTATTACGTATTCATCATCTTTTTCAAATAAACAATAAGCTTTTAACAGCTGATTTATCGTATGAATTCTATCGCTTCTTTCGCTGTATAATTTATAAAGTTCATCTTTCTTTTTAATTTTCTCATTGTCGTTAATGCTCGGGTCATTTTCAAATTTACTGATTTCCGTTCCTAAATCAGGTAATACAAAAAAGTCGGGGCCTTCGGGGGCACCTTTGGCTAATTCTTCTCTTCCTTTTTCGGTAATATCAATTTGATTATTCTTTTCTTCAATTACAAAATATAATTCATCGTCAATTTCGGGCATTCTTTTCCCTTTTTCACGAAGAAATTCCAATTCTGTAGATTGCATCAATTTTTTAGTTTCACCATCGGAAAGAAGTTTTAGCAATCGTTTATTTTTAGGTAAACCTCTGTGAGCACGGAATAATAGAATACCGGCTTGCGTTTTATCTTTTCCGTCGCCCGATTTAAGTAATTCTTCGGCTTCCTTAACAATTGAAGCAACCAAAGAAGCTTGTGCTCTAAAAAGTTTTTCAACTTTCGGCTTCATCTCATTGAACTTATGTTCGGTTGAACCAACCGGTCCGGAAATAATTAATGGTGTTCTGGCTTCATCTATTAAAACCGAATCAACCTCATCTATAATTGCGTAATTATGCTTTCTCTGAACACAATTTTCCAAAGAAATTGCCATATTATCACGCAGATAATCAAACCCAAACTCATTGTTTGTTCCGTAAGTAATATCGTTAGCATAAGTATCTTTTCGTTTTTCAGGATCCATTGTATTTAGAATACACCCAACCGTTAAACCATGAAAGGTAAACACTTTTCCCATCCATTCGCTATCGCGCTTGGCCAAATAATCATTTACAGTTACAACATGCACCCCACGGCCGGTTAGTGCATTTAGATAAATCGGTAATGTAGCAACTAAAGTTTTACCTTCACCGGTAGCCATTTCGGCTATTTTTCCACGATGCAGTACTATTCCGCCAATTAGTTGAACATCATAAGGAATCATATTCCAATTGATTTTAGTATCTGCAGCCGACCAACTTTGCCCTACTAATCTTCGGCAAGTATCCTTAACTACCGCAAATGCTTCGGGAAGAAGTTTATCTAAAATTTCTTCGTATTGCTCGGTTAATTCTTCCTCTAATTCCTCCAACTTATCATGAAGTTCCTGCCTATCGCCATCAAAATCATCTTCCGTAAGTTGATTTTTTATTTCTTCAATTTGATTTCTTAATTCTTTTGTTTCTTCGGCTATCTTATTTTTAAACTCTTCTGTTTTCGCTTTTAATTCATCATCTGTTAAATTTTTATAACTTTCATAATACTTATTAATTTCATCAACCAATGGTAAAATTTCTTTAATTGCTTTTTTATTTTTATCGCCGAATATCTTTTTTAAAAGATTTGTTAACATAAAATCTCCAGTATTTTTAGAATACTAAAGTTAAACAATGCACCTTTGAAATGCAATGTATAGGCATATGCACTATTAATTAGTTTTTATTTTTGAATTATTTATATTTATGTTTTACCACTAAAATTTAAAAAGTAGAGGCCAAAATTTTATCGAAGAGTTTTTACAACGAGGTAATTAAAAGTTTAAATTGTAGAGTTTCGGCAAAAACTTTAAATAATTTCTTTTCGAAATTTAATTCCGAAATCAAAAAACATCATTTTTCCCCCTCTTCGGAAGTAAATTTTTTAAGAATTTTAAATTCCGTGTTTCAAAAGTCGACTTTTATTCGCGATTGTATTAAACATGAACATCATTTGGAAATTATTGTTTCTATTATTTGTAATAGTAATTATTTGACTGATATTATTGTAATGAACCCGGAATTTTTATATATGATGTTTAACCTCGAATTAAAAACTCAATCTATAAATTACACACACATTCATAAAACAATCTCGAATACCCTTATTAATATTAGTAGTTTTAATTCCAAGCTAAACAAGCTCAGAACCTTTAACCGGCAATACATTTTAATGATTGGCGTTTTGGATTTGGTTTATAAAAAAGATTTTGTTGAAATAGCTAAATACATCTCGGACTTGGCAAAAGCCTTGCTTTCCATTTTATTTGAAATATGCATTGAAGAAGTTTCAACAAATTTTAATGTGAATTTTAAATCTTCCAAATACTGTCTTATAGCTTTAGGTAAACTGGGAGGAAGAGAATTAAATTACAGTTCCGATGTTGATTTACTTTTGTTTTATGACAAAAACCTTGGTAAAAATAAAAACATCGATTTTCAAACTCTACTTACCGAAGCAACAAAACTTTTTATTCAAACAGGTTCCGATTTCACATCCAAAGGATATATTTATAGAATTGATTTCAGGTTGCGCCCCGACGGAAAAAACTCGCCGCTTTGCAGAACTCTTTCCGATACTTTGCGATATTACGAAACTCGCGGAGAACAATGGGAAGCTCAAATGCTCATTAAAGCCGGATTTATTTGCGGCAATAAAAATCTTTTTGAAAAATTTAAAAACAGAATCAAAAATTTTGTTTTTCCCCACAGCTTCCGCACCTCCCCTATAAAAGTAATTTCCACAATGAAAAATAAAATTGAAAATGCAATTGGTACTAATGAAAACATTAAATTATTTAGCGGTGGTATTAGAGATATTGAATTTATTATACAAGGATTACAATTACTAAATGCCGGTAAAATAAAAGAATTACAATCTTCGAACTCTCTGGAAGCTTTGTCCGAACTAATTAAAAACAACTTGATAACCGAAAAAGAATTCAACACCTTAAACTCAAATTATATTTATTTCCGCAAAATTGAACATTACCTGCAATTATTTAATGATGAACAAACTCATTCAATTCCGCAAAATATTGACCTACAGTTAAAGCTTGCAAAATATTTTAAATTTAATTCAATTGATGATTTCAAAACGGATTTAAGCATAAAAAGAAATGCTGTTAGAAACATCTTCAACAATTTTGTAGAGAATGAAAACAATGTTATCGATTCTTGGCAATTGCTGTTCCCCGACTTTGAAAAGGTTAAAGCCGATATCAAATTCCTAAGAATTGGCGTAGGTATTTTAGGAAACAAAAATTTTGATGCTCATACAATAGAAAGTTTTACGAAAATTGAATCCGATTTAATTGGTTTTCTTACACAAACTTCGGATCCATTTCAATCCTTAACGAATTTATCAAAACTTATCAGAGCAATTAAATATCCGTCAATTATTTACAGAGAATTTTGCGATAGGAATTTTTTAAAAGCAGTAACTATTCTTTGCGATAAATCGCAAAGATGCATTAGTATGATTAATCTAACTCCAAGTTTGATTGAACTTATTTTAGCTCGTAGAATTTTCATCAAATTGAACAATGAGAATATTCAATCATTTAACCCAACTCAAATAATTTTTATTTTATCTGCTCAATTTTCACTTGGCTTAATAACTTCCCGTAAATTATCCAAAATTCTCGGAACATATATAGCCCAAAAGATATCTTCTTTTTTTTCGAATAGTGAAAACAATTCTGATTTTTTTGTTGCCGGATTAGGCTCCTTAGGAAACAATTTGCTTTCGGTAACTTCCGATCTTGATTTGTTTATTGTTTGCAATTCCGATTTCCCTAAGCATGAAAAATTTAATTCCTTTATTTCTGAACTTAAAACAATTATGCTTCCATTTAAAATTGATTTCAGATTAAGGCCCGAAGGAAATAAGGGTCCTTTGATTTGGCCATTGTTATCCTTGAAAAAATATTTTTCCGAAAGAGCACGTGTGTGGGAATTTCAAGCAATGCACAGAATGAGATTTTTATGTGGTAACAAACATCTTTTTTCTAAAACAAAAAAAATAATCACCAATTCATTAGACCGATTTTCCACTAAATTTATTTTAAACGAAATTCTTAACATGCGTAAATCCGTTTTGGCCAATCAAATAGCACTGCCAAATAGTTTTAATCTAAAAAAGGATATTGGCGGACAAGCTGATATTGAATACGGATTGGATATTCTTTTTTTAACAAATAAAGTTTTGTATAAAAAATATTTCGGAAAAAGTCTGATAACCAAATTACTTGCAATTCAAAAAAACGTTGATGTAGATTTTGATGTGAGTATTATTAAAAAGGAATTTGAATTTTTAAAACAAATCGAAACAATTGTGAAAATCACTTTCAATTCAAACAAATCAATATTAAAATTTTCGGAAATTGAAAATGATATTT
>CAZCBD010000130.1:0-8105 GCA_964496755.1 uncultured Melioribacteraceae bacterium | reverse complement strand
TTTCGACAAGCTCAGTATGATTTCGACAAGCTCAGTATGATTTCGACAAGCTCAGGGTTCAGATTTCGCTTGGGGTGCGGTCTTTGGGTATTTTGTTGATACATTTTTCTACAGTTTTGCCAAGCCGAAACTCAAAAAATTTCAAAAAAAAGTTAGCACATTTCCATATCAACTCTTAAAAAATCCAATAAAATTTTAAAAACCAATACCCACGGCAACTCCGTAAACCAATGACGAATGCCCGTTAATTCTATCCAAAGCAATTGAAGGAGTAACGGAAATATACCCAAGATGCAATTCGTATCCGGTGCCTATTCGTAAAACAAATTCGGATTCAATTTCCGTTTCAAGCTCCAAATTAGAGTTCATTTTTTCAACTTTCATTAAAGCAAAACCGGCACCTGCAAAAAGTTTAAGACCCAATATCGGCGGACGCAAACTTGCAATACCCAATAAAAGAGTTTCAGTATGATCGGCCAAAACAAACTCGGCTGTTGCACCAATTGTCAGCATATCGCCAAGAAGTGGTAAGGCTCTTTCGTATTCAATCCCTATTGTTTTTTCCGCATGTTTAAATTCGGTTGTACTTGTTTGCCCCCAAAATACTCCAATATGGTTTTTACCTCCACCGGCAAAAACTAACCCGCCCAAAAATATAACAATAAATAAAGTAGCCGTTTTTTTCATAATTACCTCTTTTTAATGAAAACAATTTTTTATGCTAATGAAATTTTTAACCTGCAATTATTTAATGTTTAATTATCGAATTTTTTAACACTTTTTTTATTTTTTTCATTACTTTGTAACAATTATTAAGTAAATTCGTCAAATAGCAGTTAATTATTTATTAATATTTTGAAGGGACAAAATGAAATTAGCAAAAGTAACATTGTCGGTTAGTTTTCTACTTTTAACCTTTTTTGTGGCTTCCTGTGGAAAACAAAACACCGAAGTAAAAAAAAGCTTTGATGTAAGCGGAATGGACAAAACCGTTAAACCTCAGGATGATTTTTACCACTATGCAGTTGGTAATTGGTTAAAAAACAATCCGATTCCTGATGATCAGGTTATGTGGGCTTCATTTTCCGTACTTGCCGAAAAAACAAGAGAAAATGTTAAGTCTGTTGTATTAAAAGCAACCGAAGTAAAAAACGCAAAATCCGGCAGTATCGAACAAAAAGTAGGAACATTTTATTTAGTTGGAATGGACACTGCAAAGATTGAGAAAGAAGGTATTACTCCGATTAAAAGCGAGTTGGAACGTATTTCAAAAATTTCAAACTTAAAAGAATTTATTGCCGAAACAGCTCATCAATATCAATTTACCTCTAGCCCGCTTTTCGATATTTATGCGGGTCAAGATTCCAAAAACAGTAAAATGATGATTGCCCAACTTTCACAAGGCGGATTGGGTTTGCCTGATCGCGATTATTACATTGAAAAAAATGAGAGAGCAAAATCGATTAGAGCAGAATATAAAAAGCATCTGAAAAACATGTTCTTACTTTTGGGTGATGACGCACAAACCGCCGAAACCGAAGCAAACGCGGTTTTCAATCTTGAAAAAGAATTGGCAAAAGTATCGAATACCCGCACCGAAAACAGAAATCCTGTTGCAACATACAATAAAATGACAACCGCTAAATTACGCAAATTAGCTAAAGGGTTCGATTGGGATATTTATTTCAAAAGCTTGGAAATTGATGACCCGAAAGAAATTAACGTGGAACAACCCAAATTCTTTAAAAACTTACCAACAATTTTGAAAAAACAATCTATAAACAATTTAAAATCATATTTACGTTGGAATTTAATTCGCGGAATGGCTTCAACATTAAATAAAGCCTTTGTTGACGAACGATTTAATTTTACCGGAAAATTTTTAACCGGACAAAAAATTCAGCAACCAAGATGGAAAAAGGTTCTCGGTAAAACAAACGAAGCTTTGGGTGAATTGGTTGGTCAGCTTTACGTAAAAGAATTTTTCCCGCACGAAGCTAAAGAAAGAGCTGTTAAAATAGTTGATAATCTGCTGAAAGCAATGGGCGAAAGAATTAAAAATCTTGATTGGATGACTGAAAAAACAAAAGAAAAAGCTTTAACCAAACTAGCCGGTTTTGGTGTAAAAATCGGTTACCCCGATAAATGGCAAGATTATTCAAAACTCGATATAAAAGATGATTCTTATGCAGCAAATTCAATGCGTTCAAACTATTTTCACTTTAGAAAAAATATAGAAAAAATTAATAAACCTGTTGATAAAACCAAATGGTGGATGACCCCTCAAACAGTAAATGCCGGTTATAATCCGCTTATGAATGATATTACATTCCCTGCTGCCATTTTGCAATTCCCATTCTTCGATAAAGATGTTGACGATGCAATAAATTACGGAGCAATGGGCGCTGTAATCGGACATGAAATAACTCACGGATTCGATGACCAAGGTCGCCAATTTGATGTTGACGGAAACCTAAATAATTGGTGGACAGAAAGTGATCTTGAAAAATTTACTGCAAAAACCGGTTTGTTGGCCGAACAATTTGATAATTATTCTCCTTTCGAAGGTTTTCACGTAAACGGAAAAATGACTCTTGGCGAAAATATTGCCGATTTAGGTGGATTAACCGTTGCATATCAAGCATTTTCAAAAACCGAACAATTTAAGAAAAATGAAAAAATTGATGGCTTTACTCCGGCTCAAAGATTTTTCTTAAGTTGGGCTCAAGTTTGGAAAACAAATATTCGTGATGAAGCATTAAAAACAATGTTGAAAGTTGATGTACATTCTCCGGCCCAATATAGAGTAATAGGCCCTCTTTCAAACTTACCGCAATTCTTCAAAGCTTTCAATGTAAAGCCCGGCGATAAAATGCGACGAGCAGATGATAAACTAGTTAAAATTTGGTAAATTATTTGGCGGTTTTTTTAACCGCCTTTTTTTTAACTTCTTTTTTGTAACAATTAGAGGCTAATAGCGACTAACTTTTTACAAATGGAAAATAAAATTGTAAAAATTATATCTGAAAACCAAAATCTTATTCGTAAGATTTGTAATTCCTTTTCTCAGAATCCCGATGAAAGAAAGGACCTTTTCCAGGAAATTGCGATTCAATTATGGCGATCGTATCCAACTTTTAGAAACGAATCGAAAGTAACAACTTGGATTTATCGAATTGCTTTAAATACCGCAATATCTTCTTTTAGAAAAAACAAAAAAAATAAATTGCACGATAGTTTTGAAACACATGAAAAATCTTTACAAGTAAAACAAAACTCAATAGAAAAAAATGAAGAAATTGAAAATCTTTACAAGGCAATAAATAAATTAAATGATTTGGAAAAATCTATAATCCTGCTTTACCTTGATGATTATAAAAGCGACGAAATTGCCGAAGTGGTTGGCATTAGTTCAATTAATGTTAGAGTTAGAATAAACAGAATTAAAACTAAATTAAAAGACTTTTTGGAAACACTTTACAGTTAATAATATGAATGATGACAAATTAAAATCAATTTGGAAACAAAATTCGAACAATAAAAATTCGACGGAGAATTTTTCCGAAGCCGAAATTCAAAATATGTTACGCGGAAAAACAAACGATATTTTTTCAAAAATTAAGCGAAATATAAAAATCGGAATGATATTGATTTTTATTTACACGGCATTTTCAATTTGGACTAATACAAGCTCCTACTGGAAAAATATGGAAGTTATAAAAGATATACCGTTTATAAATTATTTCCAAATTTTCGATGCTCTTTTAGATAGTTTTTTTATTGGTTTATTTATCTACTTTGTAATTTCATTCTACAAAATCAAAAATGAGTTTGTTTTAAATCTTTCTATCAAAGAAAGTCTTTCTCAAATTCATACTTTGTTAAAAAAATCGAGAAGATTATTTTTTTATTGGATAATTGGTGTTTCGATTTCATTTCTGTCGGGATACTTTTACGGCTCTTTGTGGCAATTAAAAAAAATGGAAAATGAAGGTAATATGCTTGTGAACCTGCTTTTTGTAAAGATCATTATTTTTATGTTCGGACTTATAATTTTAGCAGGAATAATTGCATTGTATTTTTTCGTTTTCAACAAACTTTATGGCAATTACATAAAAAAAACAACCCGATTTTTGGAAGAATTAAACAATAATTATTTATAAATATTAAATAATGAAGGGATAAATATGAATGCACTTGAAGTAAAAAATCTGTCGAAAGCTTTCGGTGATTTACAGGCAGTTGATAAGGCATCATTCGTTGTTCCGGAAGGTTCTATTTTCGGCTTAATAGGCCGGAACGGGGCAGGAAAAACCACAACAATAAGAATGATGATGAATATTTATATGCCCGATAGTGGCGAAGTGATTTTACGCGGCACCAAAATCGGACAAGAATTTAGAAGTAAAGTTGGCTATCTTCCTGAAGAACGCGGATTATACAAAAAAATGAAAGTAATAGATACACTTTTATTTTTTGCAGAACTAAAAGGAAAATCAGGAAAAGAGGTAAAAGCTAAAGCTTTAGAATATCTTGGATATTTTGATTTATCCGATAGAAAAGACTCAAAAATCGAAGATTTATCGAAAGGAAACCAACAGAAAATTCAATTTATTTCAACTATTTTACACGATCCTGAATTTGTTATTCTCGATGAACCTTTTTCCGGACTTGACCCGATAAACACAAATATTCTAAAAGAAATTATTTTGGAAATGAAACGACGTGGGAAAATTATAATCTTTTCCACACATCTTATGGATTTTGCTGAAAAAATGTGCGATCATATTGCAATGATTGATCATGGAAAAATAATTGTTCAAGGATCATTAGCACATATTAAAAGCGAATATGCAAAAAAAAATATCACTGTTGTTCACGAAGGAGATATTTCTTTTGTAAATCAACTGAATTACGTACACAAAGTTACTGATTTCGGTAATTCAACAGGAATTGAATTAAAAGACCCTACTTACTCACAGAACTTACTTAAAGAATTAATTAATAAAAATATTGTCATTAAAAAATTTGATGCAAATGATATTTCGCTACATGAATTATTCATAAATCTGGCTGGCACCGAAGAAGAAAAACAAAATATCTTTGCGCAAAAGGAGGTGGCAAATGTTTAACTTTAGAGTACTTTCAATACTAAAACGCGAATTAAAAGCTAGAATTGCTACCAAATCTTTTATTATCTCAACTTTAGTTATGCCGCTGATCTTCATTGTTATGATCGCCATACAAATTGTAATTTCAGAATATAGCGGCGATTCGAAAGCAACCGTAAGAATTGTAACGGAAAATCAGGAAGTTACCGATAGGCTTCGGGCCGGATTTGCCGAAAAAGAATACGTTAAAGACTCAACATACACAATGGAATATTCAACCATTTCGAATGGTGAGTTTGATAAACAATTACCTAAATTAAAAGACAGAATTGTTGATGAAAAACTCGATGTAGTTGTTTTTATCTCCGATTCTGCCGTGGCAAGCAAAAATCTTGAATTATATTCACGTAACACAAAAAACATTTCTTTGGAAAGAAGATTAGGTAGAGTAATTAACACTGTTTTAATTGATTTACATTTTCAAGGAAAAGATATTTCGCCCGACGATTTAAACTATGCAAGACATAATGTTGACTTTAATTCCTTAAAAGTTACTAAAGATAAGGCAATAGAAGAAAATAATGAAGGGCAATTAGCCTTAGCATATATTTTTAATTTTTTACTTTACATTAGTTTGTTGATGATGGCTTCTTTAACCTTACAATCGGTAATTGAAGAAAAAGCCAACAGAATTGTTGAAGTTATTTTATCGTCTGTAAACTCTACCGAACTAATGGTTGGGAAAATTGTTGGTGCAAGTTTAACAGGTTTACTGCAAATGGCAATTTGGCTTTCGCCAATAATTATTATTATTTTCTTTTCATTACCTGTTTTGCCCGCCGATATTGTCGTTACATTAGATTGGTCCCAAATAGCTTATTTTATGTTTAATTTCTTGATCGGGCTTTTAATATTTACGGCAATGGCCGGTAGTGTCGGGTCAATGTATGATAACCCACAAGATGCTCAACAAGCTTTCGGACCTATTGTAATGATAATTGTTGTTCCGTTTTTAATTTCAATGGTTATTTTACAAAACCCAACCAACCCGATTGGTGTTATTGCTTCTATGCTTCCAATTACTAATATAATCGTATTACCTGTGCGAATGACTATGGTTGATGTACCCATTTGGAATTATCTTGTTGCTGTGGCTGTTAATTTTGTTACACTTTACGGAATTTATGTGTTGGCAGGAAAAATTTATAGAATCGGATTATTGCAAGTTGGTAAAAAACCGAAGATTAAAGATATTATTAAATGGTTAAAAACAAATTAATAAACAAGCCCCAATAAAAACCCCCACTACGGGGGTTTTTTAATATTCCGGATAATAAGCAAAATCACGGACCTTTTTTCCATTGAAGTACAATTATCATTACAAGAATATGGCAAGTGCTTTGACAAAATACATCACATATCCCATTACAACTATAAGCACAAGTATCCATTATTGAATCTCCACAAAAATCATCTTTTTCTATAAATTTGGATTACATTGCATTTGTCCTTTGATTAAACCTTTTCTACTTAAAATTTGATCACTACAATTTTAAAATTAAATCTTAACCTTTCATAATTTATCCAAGTTAAAGTATTATTTAATAAGGAAATTATGAAAGTCTGTGACGTTTGTCGGATTATTACCAACATTTCCCTGCAAAGGCAAGGTATCTTAATTTAGACCAGCACGCAAAAAAAATTTAATATAACCCCGATTATAAAATCGGGGTTATGAAACATCAAATAAAATAAATATTAATTCGGATTTTGATTTCCATCATAAGGACCTGCAGGAGCACCACTTATTTTACCAACACCACCAAAGGTGTAATTTGGCATTCCTAAAATCAGAAGTTCTGCACCAGGTACAGGATATTGAATTGGAGAACCAATTACTAAATCTCCCCAACCGCGATCATCCATCCAAGCCAAGCCCGGTAACGTTAAAGCGGTTTGCAATCTTTTTTCATATTTAAGTATCTCAAAGAAATTGTTTTCATTTCCTGTAACTGCAGGCAATTCACCGATAGAGACCCTGTATTTATTAACTAAAGCAGCGGCACCGGCTTTATCACCTAATCTGTATTTAGCTTCTGCTTTTATAAAGTCTTGTTCATCAACTATCGCTATCGGAAGTAACCCTACACCTTTATTTAAAACAATATCTTTATATCTGGAATACCAGTAATGCGACCAGTTATAGTAACCTCTTTCTACATGTAAATTTACAGTTTCTGTATATTCAATATATTTACCTCCAGATAAAGGAGTCCCATTACCCTGAACTCTTTTATCAGCAGTTTTAACAGTAAATGGTTCTCTGTTCGCCAAAGGTTTGTTTAACCACTCTTGAAAAGCACCTGAAGTATCGGAAGGGCCTAAAAATCTCATATCACAATATATTGCCTTTCCATATGACCATGACCAAAGTGAATATCCCCAATTAACTCCATTAGAATTAATATAGAAATTTTTAGTTAATCCTTTATTAGCATAATTAAGAACTCTTTGCCAATCCACATTTTCCCTTTCAGCTTTGGTTCTTGGAGTATATGCTAAAAGACGAGCTATCCACATATTTGCAAATTCTTTCAACTCAACATTAGTCTTTGCTTCACCAAACCAATTCGCAGGAGTTGTAAATGTATTTTGCTCACATAATTCAATGGCTTCTTCTAACCTTTGAATGGCATAATCTTTTAGTTGATCATACGGTAAAAAATCCGGAGTATTTTCTTCGTCAAGAACAATTCCCTTGTCAAATATTAGCGAAATTAATCCATGAGAGAGACCTTGCATAAATCTTGCATAAGCCAAATTTCTTTTGATTTCTTTAAATTGCATTCCACCATTATAAGCATCAAAAAAATCCTTTACGGCAGATGCTGCTCTATATGAATAATTCCAGTATCTTCTTGTAAAATATGAATATTTATAATTAGGATCGTTGTTAAATGCTTGTCTTGGTTCTCGGCCGTTATCCCATCTTCC
>CAZCBD010000129.1:0-8132 GCA_964496755.1 uncultured Melioribacteraceae bacterium | reverse complement strand
CCATCTGAAGATTATTTCTCCAAGAATAATTTACCGAATAACCCAAATTAATTTTAAAATTCTTGTCTAACGATAAAAAGGAAGGTAATCTGGGAGACGTAGTTAAAGATACTGTTTGACTATAGTCAATATCTTTACCAAAAAATCTATCTTTAAGAATCTCTTTCCAAAGTTGACTTTCCGGTTTATCAAATGCTTGTTGAGTTAAAGGATCTATTTCAACTAAATTATGAGCTTGTGTTGATTTAATTACCAAATTATACGAGAGTTGCGTATTTAAAAAAGCACCTTCAAAAAATCTCCAATCAAAACCAAAACCTCTACTGAAATTCAGATCTCTATTAACTATAGGCTTACCGCCCGATCTACTTTTGGTATAACTCCACGATCTCATCGCACGAACATTAAAGTTAAATTTTTGAGGAGTAAAATTAAATCTTATGTTTTTATAATCACCTAATAAGTCAAAAAAAGAACCAAACAAAGGAATGTCTCTTAAATAAAAGAAATTTTGTCTGTCAAACATCACACTATAAGAAACATCACCGGTCCACCCCCAACTTCTACTATTAACAATAGTTGGCGATTTTGAGGTTCTATTGTTATAACTAAAACTAAAAATCAGATTATTAAAAGTTTCGTTAATGTACCAAGCTTTGGAAGGAATCTTTATTCTCATTCCTTGAATACTCCAAGCTTCGGAAACAGATTCCGTTTCGGTGGATGCTCTTAAGCTATCGGCTTTAAATTTTGCTACTTCGGGAGTATAACCTTCTTGAATCAAACTGTTTTCAAGTTGAGTAATTGCAGTATCGGCATTTATGTCCGTGCCGGGCAAATAAATCGGTTTCGATTTACCTTCTCTTCTGGTATAAACAATTTTAAAATTACTACCGGGCAATTTGAATGGTAATAATTGCAAAACATTTAATTCACTATTTACCGACCAGTTTACATTATCGTTTCTTTTACCGAAACGCTCTCTAAGGGTATGAAAAAAAGGATCTCTTTTATCGATCGAAAAACTGGTTTTCAACATATCGGATAAATTCAGTTTTGATGATAATTTGTAAGCAATTCCTTTAGTATCATCAGCATCAACAACGCGTAATTCATTCAGCCAAATATCACCGGATACATCTTGCAAGGCGGCACCTTTGTTTTTAGGATTAAGTATTCCAACCAAGAAAAATTTAATTCTTGTTAATGACGGATTACCTTTAACACCAATAAAATGTCCTTCTTTGCCCGCTACGGGTTGCATATATTTTTCAAGCGGATCTTTACGTAATTGTTTAAGGCTTGTAAGTTGATCAAAAATAATTTCTATTTCATTCCATCCGGCTCTAATTGGCTGCTTATATTCATAATAGTTGTTGGTATCGGCACCAAATCTAAAATATAATTCCGTAGAATAATTTTGAGCATCAACATAATATGAAACTGATGATGGATCAAAATCATTTAAATCGCCGTGAACAAACATTTTCATTTGTTTGTAATTAAAAACATCCAGAACCTGATATGGGTATTTTACCAATTCCCTCTTATCGCCATCCTCTAATTTATTTATAACAAGTTTTAAGGATTGTTCGTTCTTTTTTATTTGTTCTTGCGGATTACTTCTATCTATTTCCCGTTGAACTCCCGGGGGTATTTGATAATCAATATTATCTTCAAAACTTATTGTTGATACAGTCATTACCGTATCATCTAAAGTAACTCTGTTGTTTAATACCTTTTGCCATTGGTTACCAACCAAATTTAATTCTGCAATTCTAATGTGAACAGTATCCTGAACACCTTCGAACCAAAGACGAATGGTTTCTACATTAGATAAAGTAGCATTTCCTAAATTTTCTTTAAAATCTTTTAAAGGTATCCGTGCCAAATACCAGTGTGTTTTTTCATTTCCGCCAGCAATAAAAGGATTAGTTACAGGATCGGCAGAAAGGTCAAATTCATATCTGAAAAAACTATTAACACGATCTAAGTTGCGATTGCCATTTAAATCTTCCGAATCTGGGATTCTTCCGTTATCATTCAATATTGCATTACCCTCGGTTCCGTTCCACCTTCGAATATCATTTCTGCTAAAGTTATCATTGCTTTTATCGGCTTCTTGAACCGAACCTGTTTCGGCTGCATCAAACACACCGTCTATTCCGGTATCTTCGTTGCTTCCGTCAAGTTTACCATTATCATTTTTATCTTCGGTATCAAGTATGTTGTTAGGAATTACATCTTCACTAATTCTACCTAAATCTATATACATTTTTCCATTTGCTGGTGCTGTTTCAACCTTAAAATAAAATTCAATAAATTTTATGTTTTCATCGATAAGATTATTTGCAGTTGAAGAAAGAGGAGTCATTAATCCGCCCCAGTTTTTAGTAACATCACCAATTTCGGGATTAATATTGTAGGAGCCTCTTTCAAAAGGATTATAAATAATATCTATAACACTTACGGTTTGGTTTCGCCTTGCCTCTTTTCTATCGCCCCAAATGTCGCTTATAGGAACTCCGCCCCCAATAATTCCAAACCAATATGCGTTAGACTTATTCTTCATTTTATCTGCTTGGTTAAATAAATACGGCACACTCAAATCTTTCCAGCTGGTATAATTTACAGGAATAGGAATAATTTTTTTTGCACCTTCAAAATCGTCAATATAAGCTACGCTTTTACCTATATCGCTTGCAATTGTAGATTTCTTTGTATTCGGATCCGGCATCATATAAGCAACTTCACCACTTAAGGAAAAGTTAGACATTTTATTGGTTCGAAAAACTTCCCGCAATCCTTTTGTTATAACGGGTATATCAATTTTTGTTTTAAAGTCCGCACCCATTATTGAATTACTCATCGGTTCTTCGCCTATTCTAACTTTGTCGCTTAAAGTTTTCTGCGACAAATTCATAAAAGTGAAGCCCAGCTGATTATCCTTGTTAAAACTATAAATACCTCTTAAACCAACCAGTGATTTGGAAGCAAGTGAAATTAAGTCGTTGTTTTCATAAGTAATCCGCAAATTATTACCGGCAACCAATGCATCTCGATTAGTAATATTTACTTGTCCCATCATGTAATCTACCGTATAATCGACACCTTCTTTCAGTTCAACAGAGCCGTTGTAAACTTTAACTGAATTTTCAACCGCTTGAAAACCAATTTGATAAGTTGAAGATGAAGCAGCCGAATATTCTCCTTTTATAACAAATCTATCCTTAGCCTTATTTTTTTGCGCAGCCACTTGAGTTGTATCATAAATTTCTTGAAAGCCGTATTTAATAGAATCGCCTAAGATATTTTGTATATTCTTATTTCCAAAAGGTTCAAGTACCGGAAAAATAATGTATCCTTCTTCGCCGTTTATTGTACGGTAGCTAAAATCGAATTTACCATCCGGTTGTCCTTGGCCGGATTCATCCGTGTAATCTAATCCGAAAGATTTAACTAACGGAACTCCATTTAATACATCGGTCGGTTCTTTTGCAGGATCTTCATATTCAATGCGTAATTTAAATGCATCTTTATTTAATTTTCTGCCGCCAACATAATAAATGCTTTTTAACTGAAGCTTCCAGGCTTTTTTATAATTAGAATTTAGATTCTTAGGTTTTACTAATTTTAATATTCTTCTGGTATTTTTGTTTTCTTCACTATTATTGCCTTGAGAAATAAAATCGGAAAGTTTTTCACCATAAACCCAGTCATCGTCCGGAGATTTTGTAGGACCTTCAAAGCGCACATAAATTGCCACAACATCTTCTCTTTGCAAAGAAGTTTTAAAATTAATAAATCCTACATTCGGGTTAAAATCATAATCGCTACCGTTAATCATTTGAACAAAACGCTGCCCAATTTCAGATTCACCCGTAATTGGAATTGTTTCGGTTCTTAATTCATCATAGGATTTGGCACCAACATCTAAAAGGTTACCATTAATATCAACTTTGGGCAATTCCAAAAATGCATTTGCAGTAATTTCATTTCCTTCAACAGAAATAGTTGTTGTTGATTTCCAAACTTCCAATTCTTTTATTCTATACTTAGAACGCTCGATATTTTCCGTATAAGTCGGTTTGCCGAAATATTCGTTAAAGATATTTAAGTCGGGCGATTGATCAACAAAAACTTTATCAATAAAATAAAAGTTTGTTGCATAATTATATGCGCGAATAGCATACTTTTGACTTGCGGCACCACCGCTAATAGAAATTTCTTCCGTTTCGGCTTTCTTTTGCGAAGCAAGTGCGGTTAAACTAAAAGGCCCGAATTGAAACAAAGCTTTAATACCAAACAAAGCCTCACTACCACCAATTAAAGGCGTGGTTTGCATTGAAACATTACCGGCTTCAACACTTTTCACTATTTCGTCATCATAACCGGTATACTTTATTTTTAATTGATTTTCGTATTGAAATTGATTTTCCGTATTCCAATCGGCAGTAATTTTTAATTTATCACCAATTTGCCCGTCAACACTAATTTGAACGGATTGCTTGAAATTGGGTTCGTTTTTTGTATTGCCGTTAACTGCTGTAGTTAATCCCTCTACGGTTTCGTTTTTCCACGCACCTAAAATATCGACCGCACCGTTAATTCTAATCTTAATTTCATTTGGCCCGAAAATGCTAAAAACTTTACTGCTTGGAAGTGGAATTCTAATATTTGTTAAATCGGCAAACAAATTATCCAAATCATCTTTTGCAGATTTTAATTCATATTTGTAAGCTCTATCTTCCCAATATTTTCTTTGTAAAGCTTTTGATTTTGATTTGATATATTCATCAAAGCTTAATTCCAAACGGGGTTTTAACTCAATTTCACCAAGCATTTGCTTAATTATAACTTTTTGGCCTGTTGAATCAATTATTACAATTCTTCGAAGTTTATTTTTAGAAGGCTTGGTGAAAAAAGCCGATCTTTTTTTGGGAACTAAGCTTAAATAGGGTTTGTCTTTTCTTTGATGATGAAAATACTTCAATCTGGCAGTTGAATCCTGCATCATTTTTTTTATTCTAATAGAATCAACTGAAACACTTTTAACACTATCGGAAATAAAACCGGGTAGCGTACCCCTTAGTTCTTTAGTGGTATCAGGAACAATGTAGTTAAAGGAATCAAAATAATTAAGCGAATTCTCGTTAACGGATTTTGACGAATTATAAGGATATATTATTGAAGCTAAAACAAATCCGAATAGCAAAACAATTTTTATGTAAATAGATTTAGCAAAGCTTCTAAGTTTTATTAATCTCACAACACTAAAATTTTAATTAGTAAAAAGTATAAAATATTCTATAATGCCTCCTAAAATGTGTAGGCAAAAATTATTCAAAAAACTTTCAAATTGCAATTAAATATTAATAGGGATAAAAAAATACATTTTCCTATTTAATGCTAAATTGAAATATCAATTATTTCGGTTTTGGAAAACATAACATCAATAACTCTGTTTTCATCAACAATTACGGCCGAAAGTTTATTTCCATGGTAACAACCTGTATCTACAAAAACAGCATTTGCTTTTTGATCATATTCAATTTCTCTGTGTTTTGTGTGCCCAATTATTTGTAATTTCCCAATATTCAGTATATCCATTCTTGTCCATAATACACCTGTTGAACTTTCCAAATCATCATAAATATCCGTTTTCAAAATTGTCTCTAATCCTCTTTGTAAAAAAGTATCTTCGTAATAAATAGAAATTCCAGCATGAGAAATAAAGCAATCCTTTAAATTATAAAACAGCGGGGCTTGTTTAATAAATTTGGCATGTTCAGTTAAAAGATCAAAGTTTCCGCGGTAAGAATCAATGGTTTCAACCATTCCATTATAAACCCAATTTTTTGCAAATTCATTTTCAAGTCCTAAAACACCATCAGCAAACATATAATCGTGATTTCCCGGGGTAAATAAAATTCTTTCTTCCATAATGAAATTCATAACCTCGAAAGAATACCTACCTCTATCAACCAAATCGCCCACACAATAAATCCGGGTGCCTTTATATTTGATTTTAATTTTATTATATAAGTTCACGAGTGTATGAAAACACCCGTGAACATCACCAATAACAGCAATCATTTAAATTTTGTATGTTTTTTTTGCAAACTCAGTTAATTCATCCCTAAACTTGGGGTGGGCAATATTTATCAAAGCTTTTGCCCTATCTTGAATAGATTTACCAAATAAATATGCAACCCCATATTCGGTTACAACATAGTGAATATCACCACGAGAGGTAACAACCCCTGCCCCTGGTTTAAGCATGGGAACTATTCTTGAAATTTTGCCGTCTTTTGTAGTTGAAGGCACAGCAATAATAGGTTTGCCACCTTCTGATTTTGCAGCACCTCGCACAAAATCCACTTGCCCACCAATGCCACTATAAAATTTAGTTCCTATTGAATCCGAGCAAATCTGCCCGGTTAAATCCAATTCAATACAGGAATTAATTGCCACCATTTTTTTGTTTTGCGAAATAATAAAGGGATCGTTTACATATTCTTGTCGGTGAAATTCCATTACAGGATTATTATCACAATAATCAAAAGCTCTACGCGTTCCTAAAACAAAGCCGGCAATAATTTTCCCTTTGTGAATAGTTTTTTCTTCGCCATTAATAACACCCGAATCAACTAATTCAATTAAACCATCTGAAAACATTTCCGTATGAATACCAAGATTTTTTTTGTTTTTCAGATATTTCAAAATGGAGTCGGGAATTGCTCCTATTCCTAATTGCAAAGTAGAACCATCTTCAACCAAGCCGGCAACATGTTCACCGATTTTATCATAAATAGCAAGAATTTCAGGATCCGTATTAGGATCAACTTGCGGAAGTTCTGTTAGTTCTTCTGTATGCTCTACAATATAATCGATGCTATTAATGTGAATAAAGCTATCGCCCAAACCTCTTGGCATTTCTTCATTTATTTGTGCTATTACGATTTTAGATTTTTCTGCGGGAGTTTTAATATTCCCTACATCAATACCGTAGCTGCAAAAGCCATGCTCATCCGGAGGAGATACATTAATGAAAGCAACATCTGGCACAATTAAACCGCGTTTAAAAAGTAAAGTAACTTCGGATAAAAATATCGGTACAAATTCCGCACGTCCTTCGTTAACAGCTTTTCTTGAATTTCCGCCAATAAAAAAAGCGGTATGTTTAAAGTGTTTTTCCATCTCTGGTTTTAAATAAGGTAAATCTCCAACTGCCAAAATATGATAAACCTGCACACCCTCTAATTGATCTTTTCTTCGAACCATAGCTCGAACCAATTCGTGGGGTACCGCACAACCGGGTTGTACAATTACTTTATCTCCTGATTTTATGCATTTAACAGCTTCATCCGAAGAAACTACCTTTTTATTATAATTTTGTATCCAACTTGCATTTTTTTTAATTCTCATTTCATCAATCGGCATAACTTCCCTCTTCTAAATTATTTCCGTATAACTTCTAAAGTATGTAATTCCAGTCCGTAGATTTCAGATAATATTTCATTTACACAAACACCATTAATAGTACAAACAGCTTTTGCCAAGTTATTATTACTTAAAATTGACTTTTCAATTCCAAATTCAGTAATAAGTTTTATGTATTCAATTGAAGAATTCATCAATCCGTATGTTGCCGTCCTGGCCACAGTTGACGGCATATTCGGAACACAATAGTGAATTACTCCGTGCTTTACAAATATCGGTTCCGTTAAACGAGTCGGTCTGCTAGTTTCAACATTACCCCCATGGTCAATGGCTAAATCAACTATCACCGCACCTTTTTTCATAGATTTAACCATATCTTCGGAAACTAACTTCGGAACCACGCCGCTTTTATTTCTGGCTGCGCAAATTAAAATATCAGCAAACTTAACACCTCGTGCAATGGTATATGGATTAGAAGCAACCGTAGTAATATTTTTAGAAATTAAATTTTCCACTTCTTCAAGTTTATCAACATTTTGATCGAGTACGATTACCTGTGCTCCTCGATTGTGTGCTGCACGTGCTGCTTGCAAACCAACTTCACCTGCACCAATAATAACAACAGCCGCCGGAGCTACACCGGGTATGCCTCCAATTAACACACCTCGGCTTTCAACCAAACTTGAGCC
>CAZCBD010000128.1:0-8169 GCA_964496755.1 uncultured Melioribacteraceae bacterium | reverse complement strand
ATTCCAAGAGTATCAAAAATTCGTACATACCCCCAAGAACCGGATTTATAAAATTCCTCATAAAGCGGATAAGCTTCGGCAAAGATAAACACGCCGATTGCTGTTCCAAGTACAAAGAACATTCCGTCTATTTTACCAATAGCAGAAGCGCAAACACTTGTACCGGGGCAAAAACCGCCAATCACAAAGCCAAGTCCCATTATTAAACCACCAACAATTGCCGAACCGATAAATGTCGGGTTAACATAAACAATATTCATATCCAACAAACCGAAATGGTCAAGAGCAATTACTCCTAACATAGCAACAACGCCGGCGGTAAAAAAGACTCTTAAAACAGTAAAATCATAACCGTAAAACAAACCAACCAATTTTTTTGAAGTCGAAAAACCGGCCTGTTCCAATATATATCCGAATGCGATACCGATAAAAAGCGCAATCACAAAATTCAATCCGCTTCCAATTATATCAGGTACTAATGGTCCCATTTTAATCTCCCTTTAAATCCAAAGTTTTCTAAAAAAATAAGCAAAAAGATAAGCGCCACCGAAAATGGCAAACATGGTAATAATTCCTCCGGTAGAAAGAACAGCCATTCCGCTTAAAGCAGCACCACTGGTACAACCTCTTCCCAATTGAGCCCCAAATCCAAAAAGCGCACCGCCAATTATTGCACCGATAATTCTTGTACGCCCTTTAATTTTAGGCGAATGTTCTAATTCAAACTTATTTCTGTTAGAAATTAAACCTGAAATAAATGCTCCGATTAGCACTCCAATCACTTCAAGAAAAAGCCAGTTTTTTAAAGGATTATCCGAATGAGATTTGGAATATTGTTTATAAAACTCAGCATTTTGCGTATGTTCGGGTGCAACGGCTTTTACAACTTTAACCGTTGCGGTTTTAATTGCGCCACTGGCTCCTAAACCTCTTCCGGCAATAAATATTGTAATTAATAATAGTAAACCCAGATAAAACCCGGCTAAATACGGATTCATATATTTAGTTTTATTCATTTTTTGACCTCATCAGATTTTTTGACCTCATCAGATTTTTTGACCTCATCAGATTTTTTGACCTCATCAGATTTTTTTTCCGATTCTTCTTCATCAACCTCTAATTCTTCGTATCCGGTAAACATTGCTTTAAGATTGGATGTTAATGTTTCGCCAGTTGTAATTAAATACAAGTGAACAATAACAAAAGCAATGAGAACAAAAGCGCCGAAAGTATGTAAAAGTGCTATCGGTTCAATTGAATCCAGATTCAGCCCTTCAATACTGTTTCCTGACGGGTATCGATAATACATATAAAGCAATCCGGATAAAACCATAATTGGAATAACAAGAATTTTTAACCCTAAATAAGTTAATCTTTGAAGAGGGTTAAGTTTGCTTAACACGGTTTTTTTTGTAGGATGCGGAGCATTTTTAAAAATACCGAATAAATAATATTCCGCTTGAGCTTTTAAATTTTTAGTAGTTGGTAAATATTGTTTCCATTCACCGGTAGAAAAATGCCAAAATATTGCAAAGATTATTAAAACAATAAAAGAATAAGCAGCAAAATTATGGTAAATAACTGCATTCTGATAGCCGAAAAATTCATACGAACCGTGAATTTCAAACCCCGTAAGACCTAAAAAAAAGATCAATATTGCTTGCATCCAATGCCAAAATCTTTCAAATGCTTTATAAATATAAACTTGTTTTTTCATCATTAAACCTCAACTTTATTTTTTTTAGAGGAAAATATTCTGATAGCACCGTGAAATAAAACCCCAATTAAAGATAAAATAATCATTGCATAACCAACATTTTCAACAAATGAGTTTCTATCCCTTGCCGGCATATAAAAATCCGTTAATCCGGCCAATCTGCTATTTTCTGTTGAATGACAATCGGTACATTTCAGTGATTTTTCTTTTGTTGAAACCATATGGTTTACAGGCCAATACATTTCCGTTTTAATAAAGGATGTTTTCCCGCTGTATGGCAATCCCACTATTTCCATACCCTTTGCAGAAGCTGTTTTCCAATTAAAATCTTTCCAAAAAGCACCTTCGCCTTTTTTGTCTGCATATAATTTAGGCTGAATTAACATTCTGTTTACCGGGTCGAAAGGTTGAATGGTTTTTTGAATCTTAACAGGAATTATTTTTGAATCCTTATCAGCATATGCTCCGTGTAATTGATTCAAAACAACAGGTTTGGTAGTATCTTTAATTACATCACCAAGAAGATAGTGTGAAGCAGTTCCGTTAAACCAAATATAATCAGGTTTTAGATTTTTGGCCCATTTAAAACTACCTTTAATTGATAAGTAATTATGATTACCCATTTCATCTTCTTCAAAATAAGGTTTGCCATCTTTTAATTTGCCTGCTGTTGACCAATCCCAGAATATTTTCGTTGCATTTTCTTTTGCATAAACAGGAATATGACAAGTTTGACAAGCAACTTTATATGTGTGGTTATTAATAATTTTATTTTGGTGCGGACTGGATGTATGACATTCTTCGCAAGTAGCTCTGTTCCTATTCATAGAAGAAAGCGAATACATTTTTCCGCTAATATTATGTTTTTCGGTTTTATGGCAATCAACACACTGTAAATTCATACCATTTGAGGCCATATGAATATCAATATCTTTTGTTGGCTCAAACATGGATTTTTCCAAATCACCATGTTTTACATTGTTTCCACCCCCACCAAAAAAGTGACAAACTCCACAATTTGATCTTTTCGGTTTACCAACATGCTGTGCAATATAATTTAAATCTAAATTTGGATCGGGGGCACCACCTTGATTAGGTGCTTTTGCATAAGTTTCCGAATTATCATGACAAACCAAGCAATCCACATTTCTCGGATCATCAAAGGAAAAACCTTTTTTGTCCATTCCCAACCCAACATGGCATTTGGCGCAACTTTTTTCGTTCCCTTCCGTACCAATACAAAAATTGTTCAACACATTTTTTTTGCCAAGATATACAATGCCGCGTCCTTTAATGTATTCAGGTTTTTCCCAATTCCAATGATTCGATTTCATTATTTCTTTATGACGCTCGGTGTGACAACTAATGCATGTTAATGTAACTTCACTCGGATCCTTAAATTTCTTTTTCAATACTGCAAATTTTGTATGATCTACCGAGTAAGGTAATTTTTTTGAATATTTTTCTTTAAGCTTCATCTGATTTGTTTCATCTGTATAGCTCGATTTCAATAAAGTAATTGAAGTTATCAAAACTATACTCAGCAATGCTATTACAATGAATATTTTTTTCATAATTTATCCATTATTAGAGTTGTTAAAAAGATATTCTCGTCCGTTTTTAATACAATTAAATAATAATCGAAATTATTATTTAATTTTATAATTTAAAATAGCAAATTGTTTTATATTATAAAAGATTTTTCAATAACTTTTTTAATCTCTTTTTGTGGTATAGCTATTTATTAAAATATATTGATAATTTGCCCTAAGCTTTCTTTAAAAGCAAAAACTATTGGTTATAAACATAACTTTGAGTTTATAAAAAAGCAGCACAGTTTTCATAAAATTTAGCACTTAATTCATACAATCCATATTCGGGTAAATCCGCATAAATAATTTTACCGCTCGGAGTTATAAAAAGCACAATTTGCTCAAAGGCTTTGTTTTTATTCGCAATTTTCGCAAAATTAAAACCCCAAAATTCTTTTTTTAAATATTCCAATGAATTCTTCCAAAAAATAATAAAGTTATTTTTTCCAATTTGTTCAAGCAATTGCCTTTTATGAAACTCAAAACATTTTGCACAACCCATACTTTCAAAGTAAAATATGATTTTATATTTATTAATTCGGAATTCTTTTTTTATAGACTTAAAACTTATGCTATCCAATAAGCCTATTTCCCAAATATTTTTGCTTTGCAATTCAACTATTCTATTTTGCATTGCCAGTTTAACATTTTTCAGTTCAATTTCTCGCATCAATTCATTGTTTTGGTAACACAAATTATTAATTTTATAATATGCGAAAACCGTTACTAATATGCCCAAAACAATAATTAATATATTATATATTTTATTTTTGCTTGTTTTCATTGAGCAACCTAATAGAATATTTATTTATTTGTAATTTTTCCTGATCGCCGACTATTGTATACAAATATCCGTTATCAAATGCTTTGAATTTTCCTTCAATAGGCACATCCAGAATGCATTCATAATTTTCATTGATAACATATATAAAAGATTTTACACCGGAATTTGAAAGAGTCGAAAAACCGTTTTTGCCATAACGCCAGTAATTCACTATTACCAGCTTTTTCGCTTCATCATAACAACCCCTGGAAATGAAGGTTTCTTTTTGATAATACTCATCTTTCTTTACCTTACTCAATCCGTAAAATTCTTTAAGTGAATATAATGGAGCCGAGGTAAAATGAACAGGCTTGTATTTTAATGTATTAACCAAATTCCCATTTTCATCATACTGAAACAATTTTAAGATTTTTCTTTGTATTACAAAAAAAGTATTTCCAAAACCTTTTATAACATAACTACCAACTCCACTACCCCGAAAATTTTCAGTTTCTTGATTATCCAAGTAGCGCTTATCTAATAAGCAAATTTCCTTTTCATTCTTTCCGTCTTTTACTACGGCAGTTGTAATTCCATTTAAAGTAGGCTGCATGCCATGGGGCTTATTGTTTGCCGCATAAATAATTTTAGAACCAATTTGTACAAAATCACCAAAAGTATCACCAAACCTTCTCTTTTCGGCTCTTACGGCTTTTATCACCTCAAATTTATCATTTAAATAACAAATTAAACCTTGAGGTAAAGTAGGAGTAACCAAACTATCATTTATTTTTGTAAGACTTGGAACCCTGACAAATTCCCCGGGACCTCTGCCTTTGCCACCACTGCTTGCAATACAATTTAGGTTTTCATCAAAAACAAAAACTTTGCATTGAACCCGATCCGATACATATATCTTATTTTTAATAACTTCAATATCAGTAACTTTACCAATGTAAAAGCTATCGGAATACGCACATTCCAATCTTTTTTCCAGTACCAATTCGGCTTTTTTGCTGTAGTGAATTTCTTTTATTCCGTCAATTGAACAAGAAAGTAAAACAATTGATAAAAATAATAAAACTCCTCTTTTCATCTTTATCCCTTTTTGTTGCAGAATATCATTTTATAATAGTTTATTCCTACTCCGCAAAACGGAGTAGGAATAATTAATTAATCGCTATCCGGCTCTATTGTTGTATCAACACACAATCCGGTTTCAATATCCGGCTCAGCAATACAATCTCCATAAAACGCCACAATGTAACATGCCTCCTCATTTTCAGGATCCACTTTACACTGATAGGTAAAATCAAAATCTGCTTTTATGGGAGTAATAGTAAGAATACAGAATATTACAACCATAAATCCTAAGATTAATATTTTCTTCATATTATTCTCCTTCCGTTTTTTAACGGATTTTGTTGTTTGAAAAAAAATCTCCGGAGAATTTACTTTGTCGGCTACCGTTTCTCCCCGTTAACTAATTAACTAAGAACTGAAACTAATAACCGACAATTGATTATGTAAGCGCTTTTTTATTTATTTAATTTATTAATTCCTGATTCTCCTAAGTCCAATTTCCTTTACCTATTTGTTTTAAAGGTAAAAAAAAAGCGATAATTATCAAGTGGCAACACAAATTTTTTGAAATTTACTTTAGAGTTAAATATTCTGATGTTAAACTTTTTAATGAAATGATTTTTAGATTGCCACAAATAATTTAACCAAAAAAATGCTTCATTTGAAATACCGGCTTGTAGGCAGAAATGCCACCCCTACCAAGCATGCTGAACAAAATCGAAAGCATACTGAGCAAAGTCGAAGTATGCGGGGATAGTTCTTCAAACCGTTCTTTATTTTCTCTTCACCCTTCGACAGGCTCAGGGTGCGGGTTTTGTTCAGGGTGCAAATCTTTGGCTTTTGTGAATTTACCATTATACCCATTGTTGTGCAGCTTATTTTTTAACATTTCCGCCAAGTTGGAACTCAAACAAAAGCTTTTGTTTGAAATCTTCAAAAGTGCTATTGTGGAAAATTATAAATTTATTTTAGTTTATAAAAAAACAACGTGGGATTTTTTACTAAATCTTGTTCATCTTGAAAACCATAAACAATTAAACCATCCGAAACAACATATCTAATTTGTTTGTCAAAAAAGTTTAAATTTTTAAAATCCGCACTGAAAGAAAAATCATTAAGAGTATTTAGAAAGGTGCCATTTAAATCAAAAATACTAAAAACATTTCCTTTAGATGGAACATATTGTTCTACAAAAATAAAATCATCAATTTTATTAATATCAACAAAAGGTTTAAAATTCTCGCTTTGTTCTCGGTGATTTATTAACCACATAATTTGATCATCAGGATTTTTCAATTTTCTAAATGATTCAGGTAATTTTATAGCATTACTCAGAGTAGCAAATTCCATTTCCGTAAAGTTATTTGTATTTACTTGTTTTATTTTACTGCTATATGCAGAACTAAACAGATAATTATTTTGATCAATTTGTGTTAACAGATACGTTTTAAAACTATAATTATTTTCACCTTTTCCGAATTCACTTATTATTTTTTCCTCGGAAAGAGAATAAATTGTAACAAGTACATCATCATTACCAGGATAGCTTTGGTAAGCTACTAAAATATTATCTTGAACGAAAAATTTATGCAAAAGAAACAATTTATCGTTATTCAATAAATTATAATATCTTATGTAATTTCCATTAGAATCGAAGACAATCAGCTTATTTAAGTCACCAATGTATATATTATTATTAGAACAATAACCCGATTTTAAATCACTAAATTCATCGGGGCCACCTCCTTTGCGACCTATTTTTTTGATGAACTTCCCTGTTGAATCAAAAGCAAAAACTTCATCCCTATCATGATCAAAAATAATTAAATTCTTATTCTCTTTTAGTTCAAAAATCTGGCTAAAATGGGAAACCAAACAATCTTCTTTTGTTTCTAATTTGATAGTTTTTGTTAAGCTGAATAATTCTGAAAATGATTTCGAATTTTTAATAATCTTTACTGTTGTTGCATCAATGTCATAATTGTTTTTTGAATTAATTTTTGGTTTGTTACAGTTTACAATCAGTAAACTTACAATTAAAATTAATATCAACTGTTTTGGGCTTAATATTTTCATAACTATTTTATTCTAAGATTTTTATAAATATGTTTTATTTTGTGTGGAAATTAATCGCATAAAACTATTTCAACACATATTCCACTTCTAGTATTGTCGCATTTATAATTAAATCCTCTTGTGTTTTTACATCTTTCCACAACCATCGGTTTAGATTTTGGAGTTATAGGTGCAGCTACCAATGTTGATAAGTATAAAGCTGCAATAGATAAACAAAACATAACAATAGCTATACTTTTTTTAAGTTTCATGATTTTCTCCTTTTAAAAGTATTTATAATTTTGGTCTAATCTTTTGTTAAAATAATCAAAATAAAGTTTTGAAATATTTTCTAATTGAGGCTTAAGAAACAATGATTCAACAATTATATTCGTTTTATTGATTAATAATAGGCAAGGAGTTTGTACTATACCTAATTGAGTCATAAATTTATTATAAGGATCTAAATATACTTTAAACTTAATTTTATTGATTTTAATAAATCTTTTACGTTCAAATTTACCACGAATATTTAAAATGCAATAAATTTCCTTAATTTTAGTGGCAAACAAATCATTGCAATATCTAATAGCTTTTTTTGAACATGGATTACACGAATTCTCTGAAATAATTAATATTAGAAAATATGCGTTTTTAGAATCTGAAAAACAATTTTCAAGCTCATGAGTTTTAGCATCTAAAAGGGTTAATGATTTTAACTTTTTATCATTAATTTTTAACGATAGTTTAATACTTTCCTCATAAGGCCGTTTATATAATTTAGTTAAGTCTTGTTGTTTTTTTAATACCATACTTAATTTTAAAAACGAAAATGTAAAAAAACTAATAATAAAAACCCAAAATATTAACTCTTTAAATTTACCCATAATTATAAGCATTATACTTGTAAAATATTACTTTTGCTAAAATGTTTTTTATCTAATCATAATACTTTTTAC
>CAZCBD010000127.1:0-8372 GCA_964496755.1 uncultured Melioribacteraceae bacterium | reverse complement strand
CCTAAATGAACGAAAATATCTTTTTCGGCAAAGGCTTCCCAAACATCAACAATATTTCCTATAAATGCTATCGATACAATCTCTTCATCCTTTTGTGCTTTTTGAACTCGTACAATAAGTTCATCCATATTATCAATTAAAACATCTACCCAACCTTGCTCAAATCTCTTTTTTGCAGCGGCCGGATTGATTTCCGCACAAACGGAAATACAACCAACTATATTACCTGCTTTAGGCTGAGCTCCCGACATACCTCCAAGACCTGCCGTTAAAAATATTTTTCCGGCGGGTGTTTCATTTTGTTTTAGAATTTTTCTGAATGCATTCATCACGGTAATAGTAGTGCCATGTACAATTCCTTGCGGCCCGATATACATAAATGACCCCGCCGTCATTTGCCCGTATTGCGAAACTCCAAGCGCATTAAATCGTTCCCAATCATCTTGCTTCGAATAATTTGGAATTACCATTCCATTGGTAACCACTACTCTCGGGGCTGATTTGGATGAAGGGAAGAGTCCCATCGGATGACCGGAATACATGTTCAAGGTTTGCTCGTCCGTCATTGTGGCCAAATATTTCATTGTAAGTAAGTACTGAGCCCAATTCTGAAATACTGCGCCATTACCTCCGTAGGTAATCAACTCATCCGGATGCTGTGCCACGGCAGGATCCAAATTATTTTGGATCATCAGCATTATTGCCGCAGCATGTTTCGACTTTGCCGGATATGCTTCTATTGGTCTGGCATATATTTCATAATCCGGTTTAAATCTGTACATATAAATTCTACCGAAATTTTTTAATTCATCGGCAAATTCTGTTGCCAATTCTTTATGCCATTGTTTTGGAAAATATCTTAAAGCATTTTTTATTGCTAATTTTTTTTCTTCGGCATTTAAAATATCTTTTCTTTTCGGAGCATGATTCACACTCGGATTATATTCTTTCTTAGGCGGTAAAAAATCCGGAATGCCTTGTAATATTTTTTCTTGAAATTCTTTGTTGTTCATAAATCACCTTCATTTATATTAATATTTTTCAAACAGTTCATTAAATTCACTTTCAACCAAAGTATTAGTTTCACTCAATAACGACAACAGTTTTCGGCTTTTTAGAATTTCTATTGCTTTTTCAACATCGTTTGCAAATATTCTATCATTAGTTGTAAAATCGATTTTTGTTCGCACATAAGAATGAACGGAATTTAGAAATTCGGTTGACTTCAAAGGTTTTCTAAAATCAAATGCTTGAGCTGCACAAATCAATTCGATAGCTAAAATTTTTATTAAATTATTTACAACTCGCAAAGCCTTTCTTCCGGCAATTGAGCCCATACTAACATGATCTTCCTGCCCCATCGAAGTTGGAATTGAATCGGCACTGGCAGGAAAACATAATCCTTTGTTTTCGCTGACTAACGCAGCCGAAGTATATTGCAAAATCATAAATCCGGAATTTACACCTGTATCTTTAACTAATAGTTTCGGTATCTCCGGAATTTTTCCATCAAGGGCAAAATATATTCTGCGATCTGAAATATTTCCGATTTCAGCTGCAGCCAAACACGCATAGTCTAAAGGCAAAGCAAGAGGTTGCCCGTGAAAACTACCGCCACTGATGGTTAAATCTCGTGAAAAGACAATCGGATTATCGGTAACAGAATTTAGTTCTGTTTCAACTGTTTCTTTTAGATGTAACCAAGCACTTCTTGAAGAACCGTGTACCTGCGGAATGCAACGTAACGAATACGGATCTTGAACTCTTTGGCAATTTTTATGAGAAGCAACTATTTCGGAGTTTTCCAAAAACGTAAGCATGCGTTTTGCAACATGAACATTGCCTTTATGCGGGCGAGTTTGATGAAGTTCGGTATTAAAGGGTTTGGCTGAACCGGCCAATCCTTCTGTCATTAACGCAGCAATTATATCAGCCTGTGAAAGACAATTATAAAGTTCATCAACCAAAGTTACTGCATGAGCTAAAATAAACTGTGTTCCGTTTATTAATGCCAATCCGGCTTTTGGATGCAAATCTATCGGTTCAACATTTTTAATTTTCAATACTTCTTTTGCCGGCAGAATTTTATTTTCAAAATAAACTTCACCCTCGCCAATCAAAGGTAAAAACAAATGAGAAAGCGGAACCAAATCGCCAGATGCACCAACCGAACCTTGCTCATAAACAATCGGAATTACATCCTCTTCAATATGCCATAAAATTCTTTTTATAACTTTCATCGATATTCCGGAAAACCCTTTTGCAAGAGAATGTAATTTTAAAATCATCATTAATTTTGCAAGTTTTTTTCCGATAGGCTCGCCAACTCCAACACTGTGACTCAGCAAAATGTTTCTTTGTAAATCAACAGTTTCTTCTTTTGTAATTTTTGTATTGCACAGTGGGCCAAATCCTGTATTTATTCCGTAAACCGGTTTTTCTCCTTTTGCAATTTCCAAAACTTCGTTATGACACTTTTCAATTTGTTCTTCAGCTTCTTGGCAAATCACACCTTTGGTTTCGCCTGTTAAAATTGATAAGGCTTTGCTTACGGTGAGATAATCAATTCCGTATTTAAACATTTTATCCTCATTATTTTTTGTTTTAATATCGATAAATTTATTTATATTTTTGATGCTTAACAATATTATTTAATTAATAGTTTGATAATTATGAATAATCAATTGGAATTGCGCCATTGGAGATATTTTTTAGCGGTTGCAAATAATTTGCACTTCAGAAAAGCCGCCGATCAATTATATATTTCTCAACCGGGATTGAGTAGACAAATAGCTCAAATGGAAGAATCTTTGGGGTTTCAATTATTTGAACGTCATAACAGAAAAGTTGAACTTACCGCGGCAGGCAAATATTTACAAAAGGAAATTAATTTAACCTTTAAGCATTTTGAAAAAATAATTACTCATGCCAAACTTTTAAATTCAGGCGATACCGGAAGTCTGAAGTTCGGCTATGTTGGTTCTGCAATGCAAAATATAATTCCAAATCTTTTAACAAAATTCAGCAATCAATTTCCTAATGTTCATTTTAATATGAAAGAAATTGATAATCAACGCCAAATTGAAAGCTTGTTGCACCAACAAATTGATATTGGTTTTGTAAGATTGGAACGTGTTCCTAAAAATTTGACTATTCAACCTGTATTTGAAGATACATTTGCAATTGTCTTACCTCAGAATCATAGAATTAACAAAAGGAATTTTAAAAGCATTTTGCAATTTAAAAACGAACCGTTTATCTTATTTGAACCTTCCTACAGTCCCGCATATTTTGAAAAAGTCATGCAAATATTTGATGATGCCGGATTTACTCCTAATGTTACTCATGAAACCGTACATGCAAGTTCAATTTTCAGAATGGTCGAAAAAAAATTTGGTGTTTCAATTGTTCCCACATCATTGCAATTGGGCTACAATATGAAAATAAAATTTATTGAATTAAAAAAAATAAAACAGCGAACAACATTATCTGCTGTGTGGAATCCGAAAAACAGAAACCCTGTGTTGAATAATTTTTTGAATTTTATAATGTAACTATTTAGTAAAAAATATCTACAATTTATGAGAGTACAACTAAATCTTTCTCCCTCTTTTAGTCACTCCGGTAAAAATCAGCACAGCTTTAAAAGGTGTTCCGTTTATAAATTCGAGCTTGATTCGTTGAAAAAAAATAAATCTGTTTGAGTTCCGGCTTGGCGGAACGAATTATTTATTTTTTAAAAGTAAGCGAAGAATTTTAGAAAAACCTTTTGGAACCGCGATTTTTTCTTTGATTCATTTCTTTTGTATCATGGACAAAAGAAATGAACAAGGAATATGTTAAGTGATGATAAACTTACGCATACTTCGACAGGCTCAGTATGATTTCGACAAGCTTAGTATAATTTCGACTACGCTCAATATGCTTTTTCGACAGGTTCAGCATGCTTCAACTTCCAATGAATTGGAACAGGTCTGCTCAGTATGCTTTCGGCTAGTAAGGCGGAACCTTAAATCCACAGTAACATATAAACAAATACTCAGATTCAGAAGAAGTTAAGTTTGAATAACATAATTCATTCTCTTTGAAATTTTAGAGTATTTTTTTAAATTTGCTAATAAAGTGGTGTGGCTAATTTTTTAAAACAATCTGATCAAACAAAATCGGTTAAAATAAAATTTTAGAATTTTAAATAGGGAACCTACATGATAATTTATTTAAATCTACATGAAACAAAAATATCAAAAAGTAGATTTTATATGGGCATAAGTTTATTCATATTTTCAATAATATTTTTAATTATTAATTTTTTTGATTTTAATTGGATTTATTTTTTTCAAGGGTTTATCTTTGCCATAATGGGCATAACACACGTTATAGAAAGTAAAGGGAAATCAATTTTAGATTTTTTTGGTAAAAGATATTTAAAAATTGATCAAGAATTAATTGAGCTGAAATTCTACATAATTAAAGAGCCACAAATTATTCACTGGAAAGATATTACTGACATTCAATTCTCAACTTCAAATATTAAAATATTTCTAAAAAATTCTGAAACGGTTAAAATAGAGTACGGGCTTTTCACTTACAAAACAGTTCAAAAAATAAAGGATGCTCTTCAAAAGAACGCAGAGAACAAAAACATTGTATTAAAATAAATTTTTCTTTCCCAGAAAAAACAACGTGTGAAAACAGAAAAATATTATTTAAACATTAATTTATTTAATATTAAATATTATCGATTGTATATTTTTAGGCTTAAAATAATGCTGGTATATTCATTTTTTTGACTTTCGATGTGAATTTTTCCCCTGAAAATTTTTAAGATATTTGAAACAATAATTAATCCCAATCCAACATCCTGATAACCGGAATTTTCATTTTTAAAACCTTCATAATTTAAAATATTTTCAATCTTATCTTCAGATATTCCACAACCATAATCTTTAATAGTAAGTAGAAAATTGAAATCAACTATTCTACCCGAAATAAAAATCGGAGTATTAGGTTTGGAAAATTTAATTGCATTTTCAATTAACTCTTGAATGATCAATCCAAAGTATTTTGCATCAATAGCAACATTACAATTTTCAATATTAAACGAAATATCTTTTAGTCTATCGGAAGATTTAAAGTTCGACTTAACAATTTTTTCAACAAAATCTTTCACATCTTTAACACCTATCAATTCAATATTTTCAAGCGCAGTTTCGTTTTGAGAAAGCACGTAACTTTCGGTAAAAAGAATATATTTTTTTAAGATATTCTGGAGTTGCAAACCGGAAGATTTAATCTTGCCAAGGTAATTTTTAATTTCATCTTCCGATAAATTTTTGAAATCTCCAAGTATAAGATCCGTAAAACCAATAATAGACAAAAGAGGTGAAGTTAAAACTTTGGGAATATACTTTGATAAATTTTGTTGTACTTTTCCTAAGTCATTCACCTGTTGTTTGTACCGATTAATTCTCAAATTAATTGATTGTAACAAATCTTTAGTACTAAAAGGCTTAACCAAATAATCATCGGCACCCAAATTCATCCCACGCCTAAGATTCATATTCTCAGACAATGCGGAAAGAAATATAACAGGTATGTTTTTGTTGGATTTGTTCTTTTTGAATTTTTCAATAAACTCCCATCCATCCATTTCGGGCATTAGAATATCCGAAATAATTAAATCCGGTTTAATTTGATTTGATATCTCTAAAGCTTCCAAACCGTTACTTGCTTCAAATACATTGAAGTTATTCATTTTAATACTTCAACAATTGCCGACCTGATAGAAAACTCGTCTTCAACTACCAAAATATTATTCATCTCCTTTCCCCGCAATAACTAATTAAACAGTAGTTGCACTTAAAATATTATCAATTACCTTAATTAATTCCTTTATACTAAACGGTTTTACAAAAAAATGAGAAGCACCAACCGAGTAACCTTTTTTGATTTCATCCGGTTCTGATCTTGCAGTGATAATAATAAACGGAATACTATTGGTTCCGCTATCTTTTTTTAATTCATCAATTACATAATAACCGTCTTTTTCCGGCATCATCAAATCACAAATAATTATATTAGGTTTTTCATTCTTGGCAATTCTAATTCCATCTTCGGCATTAAAAGCAGTAAAAACTTGGAAACCTTCTAAATTAAATAAGTATTCTAAAGAAGTAGTTATTTCTGCAGCATCATCAATTATTAGTATTCTTTTCATCTTCCAATTCTGTTTGTTTATAAGGTAATGTTATTAAAAAATTTGTTCCCTCATTGGGCTTACTTTTAACTTGTATTTTCCCTTTATGAGCTTCAATTGCATATTTTACAATTGACATACCCAAACCTGTACCCGAAATATTTCCAACGTTTTTTCCTCGATGATAAGGTTCGTATAATTTTTTTAAATCATCTTCATTTATACCAATTCCTTTGTCCGTGATACTAAAGTAAACATTATCATTATCGAAATTAATTTTAAAAATAATAGGTTCATTTGCAGGTGAATATTTAAATGCATTTGATAAAATATTTGTTAAAACATGCCTCAATAAATTCTTGTCCATATATACATCTTGAATCCGATTGTCATAATCGAATTCAAGCTTATGGGGCCCGTATGAATCCTGTACTTCATTAATATAAATTTGGCAATTAAATTTAAGATTAAATTTTGTTGGCATAAATCCTAAGCCATCGGTGCCGGCCTGATTTACAATTAGCATTTCATCTTGTTGTCTAATAAGTATTTCTACGGATTTTTGAATTTTAGTTACATATTCAAGAAATTTTGCTTTATCTAAATCTTCAAGATATAATTCTAACATTTCAGCACTATTATTAATCACTGTTAGTGGTGTCCTGAATTCGTGCGAAGCCAAAGAAATAAATTTCGATTTTAAGTCGGAGGCTTCTTTTTCTCGTAAAAAGGCATTTCTGGTTTTTTGTTCTAAACTTTTATGTTTAGAAATATTTACAATTAAACCTACAAGTCCGGCAATAGCGCCGTTTTCTTTTGTAAAGCTTACCAAAGTTATTTTTACTATAGCCGGAATATCATTTAATATCATTGTTGCTTCCAAATCTTTTTCCCCTGCAGTTTGAAGAAGTTCTTCTTCAATTTTTTTAAACTCAGCAGCCATTTCAATATTTGGGAAATTTGTTAGCTGTGAACCAACTAATTTTTTAAATGTGGTTTTTTGTGTTTTGGCAAAAGCCAAATTACATTCCAATACTCTTCCTAGGCGATTAATAATAAAGATGGGAGTTGGGATTGAGTTCAGCAGAGTTCTTAAAAATTTATTTTGATTATCCAGATTTTCTTGAATTATAGTTTTTGCCTTAATCTGTTCTTGTAATTGTTTATGAGCAATTTTATATTTTTGTGTATTTAATTGAACCATATTTTCAAGATGTGTTTTATAAATTTCCAATTCCTCTTCAATTTTCTTTCGTTTTGTGTTATCAAGAATGTAACCTCTAATTTGAATTAATTGCCCGCTTTTATTGTATATTCCGGATAGATTTTCAACAATTTCGATAACTTCTCCATTACCTTTTTCCATTTGGGTTTCTATGAAAGATATTTTTTTTTCGAATTGCAGTTTCTTTATAATTCCTTCATGAAAACTCTTATCTACATAATGCTCAGCAATATTAAAAGAACAGTCTTCATTATAAATATTAAAAAAATCTTTAAATACTTTGTTGCACTCAATAATTTCTCCGTCCAAATTGCATACAAAATCAGCTGATACATCATCTTCAAAAAAAGTGCGATATCTTTCTTCAGATTCTTTTAGTTTGTTTTCCAAATTTATTCTGTGAGTAATATCGAAAGAAACACCAATATATCCGGCAAAATTACCATCCAAATCTTCAATGGGTCTGCCAAATGTAGTTAGCCATCTATATTCGCCGTCGAATCTTCTGTGCAAATATGTTTTTTCAAATTCCTGCCTACTTTCAATTTTATGTTTAATACTATCAACATAATCCGAGTAGCTCGAATGTACATATTTTAACCAATTATTATTTAATTCTTCGCTTAAAGTTCTACCTGTAAATTTCAGCCAGGTTTTATTAAAATAATTCATTTTAAAATCTTTATCCGAACGCCAAATTAGAGCCGGAAAATGATTTAATAATTTAATATTGAAATTATTGTTTTCTTCAATTGCCTTTTCAGCACGTACTTTAGAAGTTATATCATTAAAAATGACTTGTGCGGCAGGTTTATTATTATAATTTATTATATTTGAAGCAACCTCAACATCAATTATTTTTCCGTCTAAGCAAATAAATTTCTCTCGGATTAAATTTCCTTCTGCCAACTTGTTGTATAAATCTTTGACTCTTTTTTTGACCGTTTCAAT
>CAZCBD010000126.1:3735-8392 GCA_964496755.1 uncultured Melioribacteraceae bacterium | reverse complement strand
GTTGTTGAAGTTTTAAAAAATGATTTGGAAGAGCAATTAGGTACAAACAAATATGCAATTGATACCGACGGTGACGGATTGACCGACAAAGAAGAGGTGCAAACTTATAAAACAAACCCGCTTGAAAAAGACGGCGACGGTGACGGGTTAAATGATTTTGAAGAAGTAAAAAAATATAAAACCAATCCGAATAACCGTGATTCCGATGCAGATGGTTTAAGCGATGCGGAAGAAATCCTTGAGTTTAAAACTAACCCGTTGAACAAAGATACTGATGGCGATAAATTAACTGATGGCAAAGAAATTAAAAAGAAAACCAATCCGCTTGATGTTGATACGGATAAAGATAATCTTTCCGATTATGATGAAATTTATAAATACAACACTAATCCTCTAAATAAGGATACCGACGGTGGTTCATTAAACGATGATTTGGAAATTGCAAGAAATCTAAATCCGCTTGATGCCAATGACGATGTGCAAAAAGAGGTTGCTAAAAAAATCAGTCCTAATAAAACATTTAAGTTTAAATCAATTCATTTCCAAACTAACAAATCAAGAATTGAAAAATATTCATTGAAAATTTTAAATGAAGATTTGAAAATTCTAAAAGAAAATCCCGATTTGAAAATTCTGATTATTGGTCACACTGATAATACCGGTGCATATAAGTATAATATAAGACTTTCAAAGCAACGTGCAGAAAAAGTTAAAACTTGGTTTGTTAGAAAAGGAATTAATAAAAATAGAATCTCGACTAAAGGTTTAGGACCGGATAGACCGATTGATACGAATGATACTTCTAAAGGTCGTAGTAACAACAGACGAATAGAGATAAAAGTAATTAACTAATATTTATCATTAAGCCCGACTGCAAGTCGGGCTTTTATTATTTAAATTAATTTAAAGTAAAAAAGCGTGCTTATATAGCACGCTTTTTTTGTTAATGGTTTGCTAAAATTATAAACCTAGCTTTTCCTTTATTTCATCAGGAATTGCATCTTTATGAACAGTGAAAGCCAATCCGCGCAATTTTACATATTGTTCTGACATATACCAGTAACCTTTGTATTTTCTGTCTTTTTTACCGGATTTTATTCCCCAGCTGTTTTTAGTGAGATAAAATTTTGTTCCGTTTTGATCTTTGGCAATTCCAACCAAATGCATTAGATGATCGTCGGTACTTTCATAATTATCGAATGCTTTTTGACGTATTTCTTGAGTTACGATTTTTTCTTTTTCAGGGACTGATTTATCATCATCCACTGTTTCAGGATCTTCCGGTACTACTGCATAACATTCTTTTTTTCTAAAAAACTTGTCACTCATATCGCCATCAAAAGCAACCGAATAACCATTTTCCAAGGCATTATCAACAATAGCCATCATTTCGTCTATCGGCAAATTGTAATATTTTGAATGTGTAAAATTATCAGGCATTTCCAAGTCTATTTTTTCATAGAACGGATGATGTGTATAAGAAGTAAATTCAATATAGTTGTCGGGATTAAAACCTGTAAATTCAACAAAAGATTTTGGTGTATAAGTATTTCCGTCGTATTCAAATGTATCCGGGGTTTTTCCGAAATAAACATCCAAAATAGCATTGAAAGCCTCTTTCCAGCGTGGGGTTAATTTTCTTCCTTTAACAACACCGTCAAGAAATCCTTTTAATACATTGTGCAATTCGGAATGATTGTGATTCTTTTCTCCGATATTTTTTCCATCGAAAACAGAAACGGGAACAAAACCATATTTTTTAATTACATGTAAAACATCGTGTGCCTGTCCGCCGGGCGAAAACGGCATGGTGCCATGATAGCGAACATACAAGTCGGCTTTTTGTTTGTATTTCATTTTTGTATTAAACATTTCGGAAAGATCGATTTTCTTTCCGGTAATTCTAATTAACTCTGTTTCAACAAAAGAAGTGGTAGCAAAAGACCAGCAGGTGCCGGTTCTTCCTTGACTAATTACATCGGTAGTTGGAATTTGATAAAGCATTTCAAACTGATGTCTGTCTTTTTTTTCCTTTTTTTCTTCTTTCTCTTGTGCAAAATTAATTGCTGATACAAAAAAGACGCTACATAAAATAGCAAATAAAAGTTTTTTCATATCTCCCCCATAATTTTTTTAAATTAGTTAGCAAACAAATATAGAAAATTTATTCAATATTTTTTTCAAACATAAAAGGTGTGAAATGAAAAGATTATTTTACTTTTTAATAGTTTCAATAGTTTTTCTATTAACAGGATGTATAAAAAAAATTGATACACCTGTTGAAAAGAGAAATGCCGAGTTTGGGATTGTAATTCACGGCGGTGCCGGTAACATGAAACGTGAAAGAATATCGGAAGAAAGGCAGAAAGAATATCGGGCTAAATTGCAAGAAGCAATTGATGCCGGATACAAAATTCTGGAAGAAGGTGGCTCAAGTTTAGATGCCGTGGAAGCAGCAATTAATGTGATGGAAGATTCTCCGCTATTTAATTCCGCTCGTGGAGCTGTATTAACTGCTGAGGGGACAGTTGAATTGGATGCTTCAATTATGAATGGTAAGGATTTAAATGCCGGTGCTGTTGCGGGGGTTAAGCATATTAAAAATCCAATTTCACTTGCCCGTTTGGTTATGAATAAATCGCCGCATGTTATGCTTGCCGGCAAAGGAGCCGAAGTATTTGCTAAGGAGCAAGGTGTTGAATTTGTTGACCAAAAATATTTTTTAACCGAAAGACGCATTAAGGCTTTGGAAAGGATTAAAAAAGCGGAAAAAGCAAAATCTTTAAAAACAACTTTTAATACAAATGCTTCTGAATTTGCCGATCCTATTTTGGGCAAAGACGGTTATAAATTCGGAACGGTTGGTTGTGTTGCTTTAGATAAAGCCGGGAATTTGGCTGCAGGTACATCAACCGGTGGAATGTCGAATAAAAAATTCGGTAGGATTGGTGATTCACCTATAATTGGTGCGGGTACTTATGCAAACAATAAAACCTGCGCTGTTTCGGCAACCGGTCACGGAGAGTTTTTTATTAGAAATTGCGTAACTCATGATATTTCGGCTTTAATGCAATACAAAGGATATTCACTGAAAAAGGCTGCCAACGAAGTGATAATGAAAAAATTAGTGTCTCAAAAAGCTGAAGGCGGAATTGTTTCTATTGATAAGAACGGCAATGTGGCTATGGTTTTTAATACATCCGGAATGTTTCGCGGCTACAAATTAAGTAACAAAAAAACAAAGATTGCAATCTTTAGTGATGTGAAATAATAAAAATTTTACAATTTATTTTTTTTGATTATTTTTGAAAATAGTCGAACTTTTTAGGAATATTTATGAACAAGTATTTGTCAATAGTTGAATACAGAAATCAGAAGATTTTGCTTGCTAATCATCAAAATCAGAATACTCAAGAAATTATTGATAGCATTAAGCAAACAGAACAGTTGATTGTTAAAATGAATTCTGATAATATTTTGCTGATTGTTGATATTTCAAATTGTGAAATGAATCAGGAAGTTGTAAGTCAGTTCAAAGCTACTGCAAAAATAATCAGGCCTTTTATTAAACGTGCTGCCGTAATCGGGGTAAAAGGTGTATTAAAAGTTTCATTGATTGCAATTAATAAATTTTCTTCAATACAAGCTCGTTCTTTCAATAGTTTGGATGAGGCAAAAGAATGGCTCACTTCGAAATAAAAAAAATACTTTAAAGTGAAAAAATGATTTTTTGAAAATGCTACCGAATTTGGTAGCATTTTTTTTATACTTGAAAAAATATATCAAACTTGCAATCTTTCTTTTATTTATATTTGTGTCCTAATTGGAGATTTTTATGAAAACAGCTTTTTTACCAGGTACTGAAAAACAACTGTCTTTCTTTGCAAAGCAAATTCAAGTTAAAAATAAAAGAATTTTAGTAATCGGTTCGGCCAGTGAATTTGCTGCGGAAAAATTACAAAAGAAATCGACTATTAAGTTGGATCTAATAGTTGAAGATTATGCTTCTTTGATAAATTCAAAAGTTATTTTGGAAAATAATTCAAACATAATTATTCGTTTAATGGATTATTCGATTACTGATTTTACCGATAAAACTTTTGATATTATATATGCACAAGCCTCTGTTTCAACCGAGAATAGAACGAAAATCGTTAAAGAAATAAAAAGAATATTAAAACCGGAAGGAATCTTTTGTGTGGGCGAAATAGTTGCACTCTCCGAAAAAATTCCCGGATTTATTTCCGATATTTTGGATTCGGCTGCATTAACTCCTTTAAATCAAAACGAAGTGAACAGCTTTTATTCCGAACGCGGGTTTTCAATTTTGGAGGAAAAGAATCTGAATGAAACTTTGATTGAATACTATTCTTTTAACAAGGATAGACTTGCTGAAACAAAAGAACAGCTTTCGGAACAGGAAAAAAGTTACTATAAAAAATTGTTGAATAGAATCAGTCATGAATCGAATGCATTTCTAAAACAAGGCGGCGAAAAATATTTGGGATTTAAAACATTAATTTTACAAAAAAAATAAGTGGATAAATGAAGATTAAAAAAGGTGAATCAATACGGTTAAAAATAAACGGATATGCTTTTGAGGGAAAAGGAATTGCAAAAGTTGAAATAGAAAATCCACAAAACACAAATGTTAAAA
>CAZCBD010000126.1:0-3635 GCA_964496755.1 uncultured Melioribacteraceae bacterium | reverse complement strand
TAAGTGAAAATAAAATAAGTGAAAATAAAATAAGTGAAAATAAAATAAGTGAAAATAAAATAAGTGAAAACAAAACAAATGAAAATAAAATAGCCCAGAACAAAAAATTTGTGGTTTTTGTGGAGGGTGCTTATCCGGGTGACGAAGTAATTGCAAGAATTACAAAAAAAAGATCCTCATATGCCAATGCCAAGGTTGAAAAAATTATTGTTCCGGCTACCGATAGAATTGAGCCCAAATGCAAATATTTTAGAATATGCGGCGGTTGCAAGCAGCAAGATTTGCATTATGAAAAACAAGCGGAGTTTAAGCAACAGCAGGTAAAAGAATTATTTTTACATATGGGTGGTTTAGAAAATTATATTTCCGAACCGATTCTTAAAGCAGAGAGGATTTATTTTTATCGGAATAAAATGGAATTTTCTTTTGCCGATAAGCGTTGGATAATGAAATCGGAAATAGAAAATGATGAGGGTATAAAAAAAGATGTGGAAATTAAAAATCGTGATTTTGCCCTCGGCATGCATATTCCGCGTATTTTTGATAAAGTTTTGGATTTGGAAGAATGCTTTTTGCAATCGGAGATAAGTGCAGAGATTGTGAATCTTAGCCGACAATTTTTTGTTTCAAAAAATATAAAAGCTTATTCTACAAAAACACACACCGGTTTTTTACGGAATCTTGTAATTAGGCAATCGCATTTTACAAAGGATTTAATGGTAAATATTGTTACCGCATCGGAAAATGAAAAATTAATGCAAGAATATTCGGAAAAATTAGTGAAGAAATTTCCTGAGATAACAACAATAATTAACAATGTTAATCTAAAAAAAGCACAAGTTGCCATTGGCGATTTTGAAAAAACTTATTTTGGTACCGGGAAAATATACGATTCAATTGGTGATTATAAATTCAGAATTAGTGCTAATTCTTTTTTTCAAACAAATACTTTGCAAGCCGAAAAGTTATATTCAACTGCAGTGGAATTTGCGGAATTTCAAAAAGATGATATTGTTTATGATTTATATTCGGGAGCGGGAACCATTTCAATTTTTATTTCCGGATATGTAAAAAAGGTTTATGCTTTGGAAAATGTTGAGGCTGCAGTTACGGATGCTTCTGCAAATCTCAAATTGAATCAGATTGAAAATGTTGAATTTATTCAAGCCGATTTAAATCATTCGTTTTTACCAATAGTTGAACAAAATCAATTACCGATGCCCGATGTGATAATTGCCGACCCGCCAAGAAGCGGAATGAATCCTAAAACTGTAAAGGATATTCTAAAATTATCCCCAAAAACATTGGTTTATGTTAGTTGTAATCCGGCTACCCAAGTTAGGGATATTAAGCTTTTAATTGAAGGCGGCTTTAAACTTATTAAAACAAAGCCGGTGGATATGTTTCCGCAAACTTTTCATATTGAAAATGTAGCTTTGCTTAGAAGAACTTAAAATTGTGTTTTTTGAAGTGTAAAATGCAATTTATTGTATAAAATCTGACTCGTTTTGATTTCGTGTTTCATTTTAAAACAATTTTTAATTTTTACTGTTACCTACCGATAATTAATCCTACCATTATTATTAGTTGGAATCGATTTTTTGTTAATGGTATTATTATTGCAAGGATGTAATAATTTATAAAATGAATTTAAGAAAATAAATGGAGTTAGAATGAAGAAAATTTTTACAATATTGTTAACAATAGGCTTAATTACACTATTCACGGCTTCTGTTTTTGCCGAAGGCAAAGGATTACAAAAAACCAATAGCGTAATTAAAGTACAAGGTGTGGACAAATATTCGAATGTTTATTTGCCTGCTCCTTTAGACGGAACATATAAAGCGGGAACTTTTAAAGGAACCAAAGACGGTCAGACCGTTAATTTTTACTGCATTGATTTATTTCATCCTTTGGCAATTGGTGAAGATTATCAAGATACCGGAACAACCCCTTCTAAAATAACTTACATATTAAATAATTACTATCCCTATGCCGGTTTATCTTCTCAATCACTAACTACCAACAAAGAGGCGGCTGCCGTGCAAGTTGCTATTTGGTATTTTAGCGATTCCTTGAATGTTTCCGGTGTAACACCAACTGAAATTAGAGATAGAGCTTTGGAAATTATTGCAGATGCCAACACTAATGCACATGATGTGTTTCCTATCAAAACTTTGATAATTAATATGCCCGATCAAAGTTTTGAAATTGGCCAGCCCATTAAATTTACAGTTGAAGCTTATGATGATTTTAACAGACCAATTGAAGGTAGAGAAATTGTTTTATCTTCTTCCGATGGTGTTTTATCAACCGTTACGGTGCATACCAACTCATCAGGTGTTTCCGATACGATAACTATTTTGCCCTCCGGCGGTGGTTTTTCTGCCTCTGTAAGTGCTAGTGCAACCGGTGTTGGAATTCCGCAAGGAACCACTTTTTATCATGTTGCAAATCCGGATGGAAAACAAAAATTGGTTTTAGCTACTCCTTTTATGGACGAAAAAGATGTTTCTGCCGAAGCTAATTGGTTTGGGCAACCTAATCTTACTATCTCAAAAACCAATGCTACTTCTACCGTTGGTGACGGTGAAATCTTAACTTATGTGATTACAATTACCAATAATGGTACTGCCGCTGCCACTAATGTTCAGGTTTCCGATGTTTTACCCGGAATTTTGCAATTTCAATCTGCCGTAGAAAATAGCGGAGCATCAAATACTTATGATCCTGCAACAGGTATTTGGGAAGCCGGAACTATTCCTGCAAGTGGAAGCAAAACTTTAACTATTAAAGCTAAAGTAAATTATGCCGGACAAGGAAGCACAGGTTCGGTTTATGATTTGGGCCCTGCAAAGGATTATAATTTGTTTGTGCTTAATTCTATGACTTCTTTCGGCGGTGATACTGAAGGTAAAGTTGCCGTAGGTAAAAATGCGGTGCTATCAAATTATAGTGTTGCTGATAAACTACCTGCTAATTCCGGGGATGTTTTAATTGTAGGTGGAAAACTTAATTACATAAGCGGCCGTGTGTGTAATGGAAATATAGTTTACGGTAAATTTATTGATACTACCCATGCCAATTTAGCTGATAATACCATACGAAAAGAGAAAAATCTTATTGATTTTAAAGCTGCTAAAGTTTATTTGAAAAATCTATCTAAACAACTTTATGCTTTAACTCCAAATGGAACTGTTGATTATGATGGGTACGGAAAATTAACTTTGACGGGTACCGATCCAAACTTGAATATTTTTGAAGTTTCCGGCTCACAATTGCAAAGCACAAATGCTTTCTTTATTAATATTCCTGCCGGAGCTTCAGCGGTTGTAAATTATACCGGCAAATATTTTGAATTCAGTGGCGATTTCATTATTAATGGTGTTAGAGGATTTGGAGATACCTCGCCTGAAATAGAGGCGGTTGCTTCTAAAGTTATATTAAATTTATTTAAGGCTAAAAAAGTTAGTGTTCAGAATATTGGTTTGTTAGGTACATTGCTTGCGCCTAAAGCAACATTGAATTTTGTGTCGGGTGTTATTTACGGACAAGTGATTGTAAACAAAATGCAAGCTACTACGAATAATCAATTTAATTGGGTTCAATATGGTGGTACTATCCAACTTGATACT
>CAZCBD010000125.1:0-8436 GCA_964496755.1 uncultured Melioribacteraceae bacterium | reverse complement strand
TAATCGTTTGCGATACAATGAATTTGTGGATCGATATTGCAAAAGCACAATTAATAGAGGTAATTGAAAAAGTTGATGTTTTAATTATTAATGATTCGGAAGCAAAACAGTTGACAGGCGAGAATAATTTATTTGTTGCTGCTGAAAAGATATTGAAAATGGGATGCACGTATTTGGTAATTAAAAAAGGTGAACACGGAGCGTTATTGTTTGATGAAACCAGAATATTTTCCGCACCGGCTTTTCCGCTGAAATCCATATTCGATCCCACCGGTGCAGGGGATACTTTTGCCGGTGGTTTTACCGGATATCTTGAGCAAACCAACAATGTTAGTTTTGAGAATTTGAAAAGTGCTGTTATTTATGGTTCTGCAATGGCTTCTTTTTGTGTAGGTGAATTTAGTACGAAAGGAATTGAATTTCTGACAAAAGAAAAAATTAATGAACGCGTTTTGGAATTTAAAAAATTATCCGAATTTAATTTAACATTTTGAGGGACTGAATGAATTCAACTTTTAAGACTATTGAATTTGAAAAAGGAAAATTAATTATAATTAATCAAACAAAATTACCATTAGCAGAAGAATATATTAAAACCGATGATTATGAACGAATTGCAATAGCAATAGAAAGATTGGAGGTTAGAGGAGCGCCGGCAATAGGCATTGCTGCAGCATATGGAATTGCTCTCGGTATGAAAGAATCCTCAGATGTTTTGCAATTTGAAAAAGTTTTTCAGAGACTGAAAATTACACGCCCAACAGCCGTTAATCTTTTTTGGGCTTTAGAAAGAATGAAAAAAAAATACGAAAACATCATTGACGAAAATTGTTTCGAAGTTTTAATAAACGAAGCAAAAAAAATTCATAAAGAAGACATTGATAAGTGCGATTCAATCGGGAAGCATGGACTGAAAATATTTGCAAAGAGTTCAGTTGTTCTAACCCACTGTAATACAGGTGCATTAGCAACCGGTGGTGATGGTACTGCATTTAGTGTAATAAAAAAGGGATATGAAAATAATTTGGTTGAATTTGTTTTTGCAGATGAAACAAGGCCTTTGCTTCAGGGATCGCGCCTTACGGCTTTTGAGTTATTTAAAAATAAAATTCCATTTAAAATAATTACTGATTCTACTGCGGCTTTTTTGATGCAACAAAATAAAATTGATCTTGTAATTACGGGCGCTGATAGAATAGCGGCCAACGGAGATTCGGCTAATAAGATAGGGACTTATAATTTGGCAGTATTGTGCAAACATCATAACATTCCGTTTTATATTGCTGCTCCAACAACAACAATAGATACTACAATTAAAACCGGTTCGGAAATTAATATTGAAGAGAGAGGCAAAAATGAAATATTAAAGATTGGAAGTGTAAGAATTGCACCTGAAGATTTTGATGTTTATTCACCTGCCTTTGATGTAACGCCAAATAATTTAATTACCGGTATTATTACCGAAAACGATTTATATTTATTTCCGTTTGCTTTTTAATATGTCGGAAATAATTAAAAACAGAGCGATTGTATTAAAGAAAATTGATTTTGGCGAATCAAGTAAAATTGCAACTTTTTTTACAGAAGAAAGGGGCAAAATCTCTGCAATTATTAAAGGTGCCAAATCGCCAAAGTCCAAAATTGGTAAACTAATTGAACCTCTTAATACCGTTGATATTGTTTATTATGATAAACCAACAAGAGATATTCAAATAATCACCCAAGTTGATTTGATTTATTACCCGAAATTCTGTCTTGATAACTTAGAAAAACTGAAGTATGCCATGGCTACTATTGAATTGATTGATAAGATCACAATTGATAACGATGTTCACTTAAAATTATTTAAAGGTCTAAATAAAATTCTAAAACTTATTAACGAAACGCAAACTTCTGCCGATTACTTGTTTTTAAAATTCTTTCTTTTTTTTATAAAGGAAATCGGGTATGAGCTCCAAACTGAAAATTGTGTTTATTGTGGAAAAGATAAATTGGAAAATGAAATAATTGGCTTCAGCAATGAAGTTGGGTTGATTTGTGATAATTGTTCGGAAGGGCATTTAGTTTCATTTAGATTTTCTAAGGAACTTTTTAATTTTTTTAATTGTTTAAGCCAAAGAAATTTGAATATCAATTATAACAGAGATTACGTTCAAATTTTAATTAAGTTTTTAGAAAATTATTTAATTTATCATATACCGGAATTTAAAGGAATAAAATCCTTGAAAATGTTATGATTTATGGAGGTGAAGATGAAAGGGAAAAATATTTTTGGTACAGTATCATTAATCGTAATTGGAATTATAGTAGGAGTAGTTTTAGTTTCTAATTTGGGATTGGTAAAACCAAGTTATGCAAATATTCAAATTGGTGCGGATAAAGCTCCGGTTGAAAAAATTAGTATTGATGCCGATAAGCTAAACAATGCTTTTGTAGAAGTAGCCGAAAAAGTTACACCCTCAATTGTATTAATAACTGTCATTAGTAAAGTAGAAAATAAAATACCCAACAATCCGTTTCACGATTTCTTTTTTCAATTTGAAGACAAATTGCCCAATAAGCGAAAAGGAAGCGGAAGCGGTGTAATTATTTCCGATGAAGGATATATTCTTACAAATAATCATGTGGTTAATAATGCAACTGATGTTGAAGTAACATTAAAAGACAAACGACATTTTAGAGCAAAGATTATTGGTACGGATCCTTTAACGGATTTAGCTGTTATAAAAATAGATGCCGATGATTTGGTGCCGGCGTATATTGGTAATTCGGATAAATTACGAATAGGTGAGTGGGTAATGGCTATTGGTAATCCGCTTTCATTTACTTCTACCGTAACGGCCGGAATTGTAAGTGCTCGAGGTAGGAATCTTAATATAATAAAAGCCAGTAAAGGCAACACAAATTATGCCGTAGAAAATTTTATTCAAACCGATGCGGTAATTAATCCCGGCAATAGCGGTGGGGCTTTGGTAGATCTTTCGGGAGCGGTTATCGGAATAAATACCGCAATTGCAACTAATGGCATGACTGCTTCGTACATTGGTTATGGTTTTGCAATTCCAATTAATTTGGCTAAACATATTGCAGAAGACTTAATTGAATTTGGAAAGGTTGTAAGAGGTTATATAGGTGTCTCGATTACTGATGTTGATGATGCAACTGCAAAAGCAATGGGGTTAGATAAAGCGCACGGTGTTTTAATACAAGGTATTCAAGAAGGCTCGGCAGCATCAAAAGTAGATATTCAGCCCGGCGATATTATTTTGAAAATTGACGGGAAAGAAGTGAATGCATCCAACCAGTTGCAAAGTCATGTTTTCAAGAAAAGAGCCGGCGATAAAGTTAAATTATTATTGTTCCGCGATGGAAAAGAAATTATTCGAACCGTAAAATTAAAAGCCCTTGATAAAGAGGCAGAAGATATTTTGGTTGATAAAAAGAGTAGTAGCGATAAAAGTGTTGATGTAGATAAAAACGAAGTGAAGTTTGATAATTTAGGATTAACAGTTGAAAACCTGACTTCACATGAAAAGGAAGTTTACAAAGTGAAAAATGGAATTCTAATTTCAAATGTTGAAAGATATTCACCGGCCGATAATCAAAGATTATTCCGTGGTTTGGTGATTACTCACGCAAACAAAAAGGAAATTAAAAAAGTAACCGATTTTCAGAAGATTGTGAATAGTAAAAAAGGAGATGCTATTCTACTTAGAATTGTTGATAAAAGCGGAACAGCAAGATTTGTAGGAATTGAAATTCCGAAATAAATTTTCTCTGATTGGTTTATACCCTCGACATTTGTCGGGGGTTTTTTATTGAAAAAAGATTATTATGAAAAAAAATATTCATTATATTTAATGCTTTAATTTTTAAATAGTAGGAAACAATGCTTAAAGTTGAAAAGTTTGTGTTTAATGATTTTAATGAAAACACATATTTAATTTGGGACGAAGATTCTAAAGAAGCAATAGTTGTAGACCCGGGTTGCATTACAAAATCCGAACAAATTCAATTTTCCGAATTTGTTGAAAAAGAAAATTTAACCTTAAAATATTTAGTTAGCACTCATTGTCATTTGGATCATGTTTTCGGTAATGCTTTCATTAAAAATAGATTTAGTCCCGAGTATCTGATAAATGAAAAAGAGTCTTCACTTTTGGATATGCTTGTAGAGCACGCACATAAATATGGTTTTGAAGTAGAGCAAAGTCCTTTGCCCGATAGATTTATTGATGAAAGAACAATTTTAAAATTGGGTGAAAATAGCATTAAAATTCTATTTACTCCGGGACATTCTCCTGGAGAAATTTGTTTGCTTTTGGAAAAGGAAAAAATATGCATTACCGGAGATGTTCTTTTTAAAGAAGGAATAGGCCGGACGGATCTTTGGGGCGGAGACTATTTTACGCTTATGGATTCAATTCAGGATATACTTTTTAAATTACCCGAAGAAACTATAATTTTGCCGGGCCATGGTGATTCAAGTACAATTGAACATGAGAAAAATAATAACCCATTTTTTTGAAAGAATTTGTAAATTAACCGAACATAATAAATTAATTAAATTCCGAGAATTGATATTAATTATGAAAAAAAAATTTATTAATACTAAATCTGCAATAATTACTTTTTTTATTGCAACCTATGTTTTGTTGTTTGAATTTATTCTTCCGGCAAATAAATATTTTCCAAAGCCTACTATATTAATAGATACATTTAAAGATCTTTTTACCGGTTATAATTTTATTCAAAACCTATTCTACACTACTACAATTGTTTATTTTGCTATCCTTGTTTCTATTATTTTAATTCTTATTTTCAAAACGGTTTTTATAAAATTAGCATTGAACTATCCTTTGTTTGGTAAAAATTTATCTTTTTTTAAATTTATTCCCGTAATTGTTTTTGCAATAATTTGGAATCTTTGGTTTGAAATAAATTTTTATTCGGAACTGTTGTTTTTAATTTTAGCTAACATTCTTATTTTTTCTTCAAAAATATTTGATGTTTTACCTAAAATTAACACCGATTATATTTATGCTTTAAGAGGATTGAGTGTTAACGATTCAAAAATCACAAACAATACTTATTGGAAAATAATATTGCCGAAAGTTTTTGGAGATATTACTTTTATACATCTAAAACTATGGCTGATTGTATTAATCATTGAATTTATTAGTGTTTCGGAAGGCATCGGTAAAATATTATACGACTTGAATCTTTATAAAGATATTTCCGGAATTTTTGTTATCTCGATTTTATTGTCGGTATTAATTTTATTTTTTAACAAAATAATTATTTATATTAAAGAAAAACTAATATTTTGGGAGCCGTAGTGGATACGAGTCTTTTAAAAATCGACAAAGTTTCAAAAACAATTTCAGATGAAAATGGAATTAAAATAAACTTGTTTCGGGATATTTCATTTGAGGTTAATAAATCTGATTTCATTAGCATATTAGCTTCATCCTCAACAGGAAAATCAACATTATTAAAGATTATTGCCAACATAGAACAGCCCGATGAGGGGAATATTGTAAATTTAAACAATTCAAAAATTGTATATATTCCTTCTTCTCCTTCTTCATTTCCGTGGATGACGGTTAAAGAAAATATAAAAATAGCTGCCGGAAATGATGCAAACGAGAACCATGTTAATAAATGTATTAAAGATGTTGGTTTAGAAGGCTATGAAAATCATATTCCAAATAATGCAAGTTTAGGATTTCGCTTTAGAATTTCATTAGCCAGGGCACTTTCTGTGAAACCGGAAATAATTTTATTAGATGATCCTTTCGAAAAATTTGATAGGGAAACAAAATTTGAGATTTATTCATTATTAAATGAACTTTCATGTAAGGAAAAATACACTTTTATTTTAAGCACAACTAATATAACGGAAGCTTTATTTTTATCAGATAAAATTCACATTTTAATTAACAGGCCAGCCAAGTTAAATAAAACAATAAATGTTGATTTTCACGAAATACGCACTTCAGATTTAGTTTTTTCCAATAATTTTATTGCAAAAAGAATTGAAATTGAAAAAATATTTCAATCGTAAAATGTTATTGAAAAAATCAACCAAAAGATTAACTTATTAAAAACCAACAAGTTAACTAAATTAATTTGAATAGTTACTTGATTATATTTCTATAACTCTTTAAATTTAAGAGAGTATTAATTAGGAGAATAAATGAAGTTTAAAGCCTTACCTATTATTTTTTTAGTTTCAATTTTGTTCGTAGCTTCATGTTCAACCATTAAAAATTCGACAGTTGCTACAAATAATAGAGACTCAAGTGCAGTTGCAAATGCAAATGTAGTCGTAAAGATTTTAATGGAAAATGCACGTAAAGATTATGTTGACGCTTTACGATTTAAAAAACAGGGTAGTACAATAAAAGCAATAAATTCTTTTGAAAGTGCCTTGGAAACGGTAACCTCACTTAGCTATTATCCCGAGCTTGAAGATAATGAATCATATTTGGAATTAGACCAATCAATAAGAGATGATTACAAAGATTTTATCTCGGGATTAGAAGAAATTCCCGATACTGTTTCTTTAGCTGCTTATGATGAATGGATGAACCACGAATTGAGTCAGTTGGATACTTTTGAAATAGTTACCGATACTCTTACAATTGATGACGACCGGAGCGAGATAATAATAGGAGACATTAAACTTGAAATAAACAGATATGTGGAAAAATATATTGAATTCTTTACCGGACGAGGAAGAAAAAATATGGAATATTGGCTAAGTCGTTCGGGTAAATATTTTCCGATGATGGCGCGAATTTTTACTGAAGAACAAGTTCCGCCTCAGTTGATGTTTTTAAGTATGCCCGAAAGTGGTTTGCGCCCTCATGCGCGTTCTTGGGCAAGAGCAGTAGGCTTATGGCAATTTATTAGAGGTACGGCAAGACTTTATGATTTAAAAGTAGGATTTTATATTGATGAACGAAGAGATCCCGAAAAAGCAACAAGAGCTGCAGCAAGATATTTACGAGATATGTATTATACACTTGGGGATTGGTATTTAACTTTGGCTTCATACAATACCGGTGAAGGGCGAGTAAGACGTGCAATGAGAAAAGCTCATACAACAGATTTTTGGAAATTAATGCACTATCTTCCTCGCGAAACCAGAAATTATGTGCCTCAATACATTGCGGTTACAATTATTGCCAGTCAGCCGGAAAAATATGGCTTTGAAAATTTAGCCTACGAAAAACCTATTGATTACAAAATATATAAAGTGCAAAAGGGAACCGACTTAAATGTTTTGGCCAAATGTGCCGGAATAAGTTTAAAATTATTAAAAGATTTGAATCCGGAATTAATTCAGCATTGTACACCGCCTAATTATAAAGGGGGATATCCGCTTAAAGTACCGGCCAGAACCTATGAAGCATTTGTGGAAAATATAAAAAGTGTACCCGATGAAGCCAGATTACAGTATGTGATTCATACTGTAAGGAGGGGAGAGAGTTTATCCGTTATTGCCCATAAATACCATGTTAGTTTAACACAACTTGCAAAATTTAACAGAATTTCAACCAGATCAAAAATTTATCCGAGAAAAAAATTAAAAATTCCTATATCAAACTTTGATGAAAGTAGTTTCACCATTAATACCGATATACTTCCGGCAATTGAAGATGAAATTACCTCGAAAGTTAATGAAGTGCCTTATAAGTTAGTAATTTCCGATATTCAAGATGAGCAGAAATATTTAAAAATTTATCAGGGAGCAATAAACGATTCGAATATTGTTGTTCCCGATAATATGGCCAAAGTAACTTATAGAGTAAAAAAATATGATAATCTAATTGATATATCCAGATTATTTAGCGTTAGGGTTTCGGATATAAGAAATTGGAACAATTTACCTTATACAACAACTATTCAAATTGGGCAAAATCTTAATATCTACGTGCCTTATGGCAAAGAAAAAGAAATGGCCAAAATAGATGCAATGAATCGGGGGCAAAAATTATCTTTGCTATATAAAAGTGAAGGCGGGCGATGGATTACTCATAGAATTAGACGTGGAGAAGTTTTAGGAAAAATAGCTGAAAAGTATGGTGTTAGGACAAGCCAACTTAGAAGATGGAATAATTTAAGAAATAATAGAATAATTGCAGGCAAACGATTAAGGATTTTTACCGGAAGAGAAGAATTTTTTACTGCCGCCTTGCCTAAGAATACAACAAAATCAAAAGGAAAAACATATTATAAAATTCGCAAAGGTGATTCGCTTGGCAAAATTGCTTACAGATTTAAAACTTCAATCAGCAAATTAAAAAAGTGGAATAATTTAAGCTCAAACAAAATAGTTGCAGGAAAAAAACTGATTGTTTTTAATAATACCAAAACTCTTTCGGTTGGAGATAACACAAAAAAAATTGACGGACAATTAATTAATTA
>CAZCBD010000124.1:0-8437 GCA_964496755.1 uncultured Melioribacteraceae bacterium | reverse complement strand
ATCGTTTGCAAGCAGGTAGTTTTGTTCAAACTAAAAAACTTATGCTATTGAAATAAAAGTTGAAAACATTTTGATAAAACCCGGCTTGTCTGGGTTTTTTTTTGATTTAGCAAATCTGAAAATATAGGTGCAATGAAATAGGTGCAATGAAACATAAGTTTTTGTTTACCCGTTTTTGCTACTATTGTAGCAGAAAGTTTTAATATGCAAAAAGCTTAACATTAAAAATAAGTAAAATAGTTACTCGCGATTTTGTCGAGTGTTTTTATCAAAAAATTTTGCTTTTGTTGAAATTTTGCATTAAATTTACTTTCTGCAAAAATTGACATTAGTATATGTGTTAATTATTGAAATTATGAAAAAACAATTATCTGGCTTTCGGAGGATAAAAGTGAAGCAAGAAAAAATGACTAAATTCTACAAGACAGAAGAAGCCGACAGAAAATGGTACGTAATTGATGCAAAAGACCAAGTGCTTGGACGATTGGCAACAAAATGTGCCAGAGTAATTCGTGGTAAAGAGAAGCCGGTTTTTACACCGAATATGGATACAGGCGATTTTGTTGTAGTAATCAACGCTGAAAAAATAAAATTAACCGGAAAAAGAGAAACACAAAAAGAATATTTCTCTCATTCAGGATATCCGGGCGGAGTAAGAATCCGAACTTTTTCAGAAATGATTGAAAAAAATCCGGCGTTTGTTATTGAAAATGCTGTAAAAGGCATGTTGCCAAAAAGCAGACTTGGCAAAAAATTAATTAAAAAATTAAAAGTTTATGCTGGCGAGGAACATCCTCATTCGGCACAAAAACCCGAACAAATTAGTTTATAAGGGAGCATAATTAATGGCAGATAAGATTCTAGTAGGACGTAGAAAAACTTCTGTTGCTCGAGTTTACTTAAGAAACGGTTCAGGAAAAGTTACTGTAAACCATGGTGAATTTGAAAAACACTTTCAACTCGATGTACACAGGGAAGATATTCTTTCGCCTTTAAAAGTGACTGATAATTTGGGTAAATATGATGTCTTTATTAATGTTCGCGGTGGCGGAATTATGGGACAATCGGAAGCTGCTCGTTTAGGAATTGCAAGAGCATTGGTTGAAATTAACCCTGATTACAGACCTACTTTGAAAAGTGAAGGTTTATTGAAAAGAGATCCGAGAATGGTTGAACGTAAGAAATATGGACAACCTAAGGCAAGAAAAAGATTCCAATTCTCAAAACGTTAACAGCTTTTTTACTGAAGTTATTTACCGTTTTTTTGGAGTCAAAATTAAAAGTATCGAAAAATTAAAAAGCATTATTAATTAAAAGCATACTTTCGGATTTACCACCTGTGTCCCGCACCTTAAAAGCGGGATTCACGGTAAAGAAGAAGAAAGTAGAAGTTAAAAACAGGAGACAATAATGGCGAAAGTCGAATTAAACAAGCTTATTGAAGCTGGTGCACACTTTGGGCATCTTACCCGTAGATGGAATCCTAAAATGAAAAAATATATTTTTATGGAAAAAAACGGGATTCATATTATAGACCTTAAAAAAACCCAAGCCGAAATTGAAAAAGCATCAAATGCTTTGTACTCAATTATTGCTCGCGGACATAAAGTACTTTTAGTAGGCACAAAGAAACAAGCTAAACCGGTTGTGTCATCTTTAGGAAAAGCAACGAATATGAACTGGGTTAGTGAACGCTGGTTGGGTGGAATGCTAACAAACTTTTCTACTATCAGAAAAAGCGTTAAAAGATTGCAAAATATAGATAAAATGGAAAGTGACGGTACTTTCGAAAAAATTACTAAAAAAGAAAGATTACAGTTAACACGCGAAAAAGATAAATTAAGAAAAATTCTTGAGGGTGTTGAAACAATGACCAAACTTCCGGGTGCATTGTTTATTGTAGATATTAAAAAAGAAATGATTGCTGTAAAAGAAGCACATAGATTAAATATCCCCACCTTTGCAATTGTTGATACTAATTGCGACCCCGATTTAATTGATTATCCGATTCCTGCTAATGATGATGCGGTTAAAACAATTGAATTAATTATCGGTGCAATGAGTGAGGCCGTAAATGAAGGTGTTGTAAAAGCCAAAGAATTAAGAGCCCACGAAGCCGCTGAAAAGGAAAGATTGAAAAAAGAAAAAGCCGAATCGGGTGATGAAACTTCAGGCGATAGTAAAAGAAGAGTGCGAAGATTTAATGATGATAAGCGCGGAGCTAAAAAATCAAGAAAACCTTCTAAACCAGCTGAAGAAAAATCTTCAGATACCTCTAAGCAGGAAACAAAATCCGCTACAACCGAAGAAGTGAAAAAAAAGGTTGAAGAAACAAAACCGAAGACTGAAGAAGTAAAACCTGAAGTTGAAAAAAAAGAAACAGAAAATAAAGAATAATAAATTAAGGGATTGAAATGGCTATTTCGGCAAAACAAGTAAAAGAATTAAGAGATAAAACAGGCGCCGGTATGATGGACTGCAAAAAAGCCCTTACCGAAGCTGATGGCGATTTTGAAAAAGCAATTGAAATTCTTAGAAAAAAAGGAGCGGCAGTTGCAGCTAAACGTGCTGATAGAACTGCCAGCGAAGGAATTGTTTTAACAAAATCTATAGATGAAAATACTTCGGCCATGGTTGAAGTAAATTGTGAAACCGACTTTGTTGCTAAAAGCGATGATTTTGTGAATTTTGCTAATGTTGTTTTAGAAGCAGTTGTTAATAACCGCCCTAAAGATGTTGCTTCTCTTCTTGAATTAGAAGCTAACGGGCAAAAAATATCTGAAATTCTAAATGAAGTAACAGGCAAAATTGGCGAAAAAATTGAAATAAGTAGATTCGTAGTTGAAACTGCTGAAAATGGTGTTGTTGTTGATTATGTGCACCATGGCTCAAAATTGGGTGTTTTAATTAGAATTGATAATTCAGGTAACAATGAAAAAATTGTATCGCTTGCAAAAAATTTTGCAATGCAAGTGGCAGCAATGAATCCATTATTCGTTTCAAAAGAAGATGTTCCTACCGAAACTCTTGAAAAAGAAATTGAAATTTATAAGGAACTTGCTCGCAAAGAAGGTAAACCTGAACAAATTTTGGAAAAAATTGCTCAAGGCAAATTGAATAAATATTTTCAGGAAATTTGTTTGTTGCACCAAACATCAGTTAAAGATAACAGCAAAACCGTTTCCGATTTTATTGATGAATATAATAAAGAAAATTCGTCCGAAGCCAAATTGGTTCTCTTCCACAGGTTCCATTTGAGTGATGAAAATAAATAATTTTTTGAAAAGGTCTTATTTTAAGACCTTTTTTTTTGTTTAAATATTTCCGAATAACATTTTTTTTGAGGTTAAGTTGCTTAAATACAAACGAATATTATTAAAGCTTAGTGGTGAATCTTTAATGGGTTCAAAAGGGCACGGAATTGATCCGGAGAAATTAAAATTCTTTGCAAAGGAAATAAAAAAAATTCATGAGCTTGGAGTGCAAATTGGCATTGTAATTGGCGGTGGAAATATATTTAGAGGTCTAAATGCCGAGGATCAGGGAATTGAACGTGTAACGGGTGATTTAATGGGTATGCTTGCTACAATGATAAATTCACTTGCATTGCAAAATGCTTTAGAGTCTGTTGGTATATACACAAGGTTGCAGAGTGCAATTAAAATGGAACAGGTAGCCGAACCCTTTATCAGACGCCGTGCTATCAGACATTTGGAAAAAGGCAGAGTAGTAATTTTTGGTGCCGGAACCGGACATCCTTATTTTAGTACGGATACTGCCGCTACGCTTAGGGCAGTTGAAATTGAAGCGGATATTATTATTAAAGGTACCAGAGTAAATGGGGTTTATGATTCCGACCCGGAAAAAAATCCGGATGCTACTTTATTTTCAGAAATTTCTTATCTTGATATATTAAAAAATAATTTACGAGTCATGGATTTAACTGCTATTAGCTTGTGCCGAGAAAATAGTTTGCCGATTAGTGTTTTTAATATGGATGTTGAAGACAATCTTAAAAATCTGATTAAAGGAGAAGACGTAGGCACCACAGTTAAATAATCCATTTTGAAACGCGATAAATTTTATAAAAATAAATTGCGGAGAAATTATGCAAAATATTTATATCGACGATGCTAAAATAAGAATGGGTAAATCAGTTGAAGCTTTTCGTTCTGAAATTTCCAAGGTTAGAACAGGAAAGGCTACTACTGCTTTGTTGGATGCTGTAAAAGTGGAATATTACGGAAATCCTTCGCCTTTGAATCAAGTTGCAAATGTTACTGTCTTAGATGCCCATACCTTAAATGTAACTCCTTGGGATAAATCGATTATTGGTGAAATTGAAAAAGCAATACTAAAGTCGGATTTAGGATTAAATCCCGCCAATGATGGTACAAATATTAGAGTACCAATTCCTCCTTTAACAGAGGAAAGAAGAAAAGATTTTGTTAAGTTAGTAAAGAAATTTGCAGAAGATGCAAAAATTGCGATCAGAAATATTCGTCGCGATGCAAACGACCATCTGAAGAAACAAGAAAAAGCGAAAGAACTATCTGAAGACTTGCGAAAAGATGCCGAAGGCGAAGTTCAAAAATTAACAGATGAATACATTAAAAAAATTGATGACTTACTTGCTTCAAAAGAAAAAGAAATACTTGAAGTTTAATACTTCAGTTAAATTTATAAATATTTATGCAGGTCGTTTTTTTACGACCTGTTTTATTTTTAAAATCGGAATTCTTTTATTCATAAATTTTTTAACTTACCCTTTTCAGAAAATTTGATTTGGAATTCCTAATTTAGGATTTCTTTTTTTTAAACTATTTCTTATTTTGAATTCATTGTAAAAAAAATAGAGGAAATTATGAGTATCCGAAAGGAAGAAGCTCTAAACTATCACAGTTCAGGTCGTAAAGGAAAAATCGAAGTAATTGCCACAAAACCATGTTTTACTTCAAGAGATTTATCATTAGCCTATACCCCCGGAGTTGCCGAGCCTTGTAGAGAAATTGAAAAAAACGATGATGATGTTTACAAATATACCGCCAAAGGAAATTTGGTTGCGGTAATTTCAAATGGTACAGCTGTACTCGGTCTTGGTAATATTGGGGCGCATGCAGGTAAACCGGTTATGGAAGGCAAAGGTGTTTTGTTTAAAAGGTTTGCTGATATTGATGTATTTGATTTGGAATTAAAAACAGAAAATGTTGATGAATTTATAAAAGCCGTTGAATTGATGGAACCAACATTTGGCGGAATTAATTTGGAAGACATTAAAGCACCGCAATGTTTTGAAATTGAGGAAAGACTAAAGGAAAGTATGAATATCCCTGTTTTTCACGATGATCAGCATGGTACGGCAATTATTTCATGTGCTGCATTAATTAACGCAGCTGAAATTGCAAACAAAAAACTTGAAGATCTAAAGATAGTTGTTTCCGGTGCCGGCGCTGCCGCAATAGCTTGCAGTAAGTTATATTGCACTGCCGGAGTTAAAAAAGAAAATATTTATATGTTCGATTCAAAAGGTCTGATTCATAAAGAAAGAACCGATTTAAATAAATATAAAATGGAATTTGCCAATGAAAATAAATATGCTTCAATGAAAGATGCTTTTGTTGGAACCGATGTTTTTATCGGAGTTTCTAAAGGAAATATCGTTTCTCAAGATATGATCAAAAGTATGGCTGATACACCGATCGTTTTTGCAATGGCTAATCCTGATCCTGAAATAACTTATCCCGACGCAGTTGCTGCCCGAAAAGATATAATAATGGCAACCGGCAGAAGTGATTTCCCAAACCAAGTAAACAATGTGCTCGGATTTCCTTTTATTTTCAGAGGTGCTCTTGATGTACGCGCAAGCGCAATTACCGATAAAATGAAATTAGCAGCCGTTTATGCTCTTGCCGAACTGGCAAAAGAAAAAGTACCGGAAATAGTATTAAATGCTTACGGCGGGAAAGGATTTTCTTACGGTAGTGAATATATTATTCCAAAACCATTTGACCCTAGAGTGTTGTGGAAGGTTGCTCCCGCTGTGGCCAAAGCTGCCGTCGAAGAAGGAATTGCTAAAGCACCTATTTCAGATTGGAAAGATTATGAAAATCAATTAAAAGAACGCTTAGGTTTTTCGAAAGAAATTATTAGGGTTGCTATTAACAAAGCAGTGAACAGTAATAAAAAAATTGTTTTTTCGGAAGGGGTAGAAGAAAAAATTATTCGCGCGGCCAATGTTATTCAAAAAGAGAAAATTGCAAGACCGATTTTAGTTGGCGATGAAGATGTAATTAGAAATAAAATAAAAAATCTCGGTTACAATGAGAAAAATTTCGAAATAAAAGATCCGCTAAAATCTCCGGATGCAGGCGAATTTGCTTTAGAGTTTACCAAATTACGCCAAAGAAAAGGAATGACCTTACATGCTGCTTTAAGGTTAATGAGAAACCCGATTTATTTTTCTTCAATGATGGTTAGAACAAAGTACGCCGATGGTTTAATCGGGGGAATAAATTCATCCTATCCGGATATTTTAAAACCGGCATTGCAGTGTATAGGAACTAAGGAAAATCGTATAGTAGCCGGACTTTATATTGTAATTGTAAAAAGTAAAGTTTATTTCTTTGCCGATACAACCGTAAATATAAATCCAACTGCCGAAGAACTTGCCGAAATAGCAATATTATCTGCAAATACAGTTAAAGAATTTGATATTGAACCAAGAATTGCAATGCTTTCATTTAGCAACTTTGGAAGTGTTCGTTCTGCAGAAGCCAAAAAAGTTGCAGAAGCAACTGAAATTGTAAAGAATATCGATCCTTCTTTAATTTGTGACGGTGAAATGCAAGCTGATACTGCGTTACTTTCGGATGTTTTGGAACACAGATATCCGTTTTCCAAACTTCAATCCGAAGCTAATGTTCTGATTTTTCCTAATCTTAGTGCCGGAAATATTGCTTATAAATTATTTCAGCAGATAACTGATGCCACATTGATTGGCTCAATTTTAATGGGTATGAGACAGCCCGTACATGTTATTCAGCAGGGAGCAACGGTTGATGAAATTATAAATATGACTGCAATTACCGTGTTAGATACATTTAATAAATAAAAAAAATCCGCATGATTTGTTTAAAAAAACTATTATGCGGATTTTTTTTAGAACTTGCAGTTATTTAAAACGTCGAACTTTATTTAATGGAATAGAATACAACAGTGTTTAAACACATCTTTTATTTTTTTTGCAGTTTAATAGTCTTTTTTGGAGGGATGATTTTTTATGGTGCCATTATCAATTCAAATCAGCCTACGCTTGAAGAAGCAATGCAATCTCTTAATCTAAATAAACTTAGCAACGTTCATATATTAGTGGATAAAAATAATTTTAAGCTTAAACTTTATTCCGACTCGGTTTTGGTGAAAACCTATAAAGTGGCTTTGGGGCGTAATCGGTCATCCATAAAAAAAGATTCAACCTTTTTTGTAACTCCAACCGGTAAATATTTAGTTTGTAAAATTGGGAAGCATCCGTTATACTATAAAATTTTAATGTTAAATTATCCAAACTTAAAAGATGCTGCCGAAGCTTTAAAAAGAAATGTGATTTCCAAAGATGAATATCGCCGGATAATCCGAAACCAAAATAAATATCCATGTTCCTATTCAAAAACAAGATTAGGTGGTGGAATAGGAATTCATGGAATTGGTAAATATGATTTTGTTTTTAGAAACTTGCCGTTTATTTTTAATTGGACTAAAGGTTCAATTGCAATTTCAAATTCAGATTTGGATGAGTTAATAAAAGTAATTAAAATTGGAACTGAAGTTGAAATAATTAATTAGCATGAACGAAAAAAATAATACGAATGAAGAAAATAATTTTTTTTATAAATATATGTGTGCTTGTTTTTGCTCAATCAAAAAAATCTTTTGAGCTGGACGAATTAAATTTTTCCGGAAACAATAATTTCCCGTCGTCTTTATTAGAAAAGGTAGTTTTATCGCAAGAATCTCCGGCCGCCTTTTGGCAATTTACAAAAAAATATCTCAGCTTTATTGGTAGCGAAGCAATTTATTTTGATCCGCTTTTAGTTCCGTTGGATATTAAAAGGTTGAAAGGCTTTTATTTTAGTAATGGATATTTTAAGGCTAAAATAAAATCCGAAGTTGAAATAGATACTTTAACAAATGATGTCAAATTAAGTTATAAAATTAAGGAAGGTGAAAATTTTAAAATTAGAAAATTTCAAATTCTAGGGCTTGAAAATATTTATCCGGATTTTAGGGAAATGATAAATTCCCGACTTTCAATAGCTTCGGGTATGGGTTATTCAGATAAACTGATAAATGAAAATAAAAATATAATTACCAATTTTCTTGGTGATCGTGGCTATATGATGGTTTCTGCCCATAAACCGATTGTTAAAATAGATACTAG
>CAZCBD010000123.1:0-8438 GCA_964496755.1 uncultured Melioribacteraceae bacterium | reverse complement strand
AAATCATAACATCCAAACAATTTGGATTTTCCGATAAGCAAATTGCAAAGTATTTGAATAAATCGGAAGATGAGATTAGAAGTTTTAGGGACGAAAAAAATATTAAGCCCTATATCCAGCAAATAGATACGCTTGCAGGCGAATATCCCGCTCAAACAAATTATTTATATTTGAGTTATAATGTTTCGCACGATGATGCCGATATGAATGTTTTAAAAGATTCGATTATAATTTTAGGTTCAGGGCCTTATAGAATCGGTAGTTCGGTTGAGTTTGATTGGTGTTGTGTTAATGCCGGAAATGCTTTGCACAAAAACCGCATGAAACGTGTAATGATAAATTGCAATCCTGAAACCGTAAGTACTGATTATGATGAATTTGATGCCTTGATTTTTGATGAATTAACCGCCGAAAGTATTTCTGAAATTTATAAAAAAATAAATCCGAAAGGATTAATAATTTCGATGGGAGGACAGGTACCCAATAATCTTGCTAATACACTTCATGATTTGGGAATGAAAATTTTGGGTACAACCGTTAAAAATATCGATAGAGCCGAAAACAGGAGCACCTTTTCGGATATGCTTGATAGCATTGGAATTGAGCAACCCGAATGGAAAGAACTGACTTCAACCGAAGAAGCAATTGAATTTGCCAATCAAGTTAGTTATCCGGTTTTGGTTAGACCATCTTATGTTTTAAGTGGTGCAGCAATGTCGGTAGCAACAAACGATAGCGAATTAATTAAATTTTTACAAAAGGCAGTTGATATTTCTCCGGAGCACCCGACGGTAATTAGCAAATATATGTTGAATGCAAAAGAGCTTGAGTTTGATGGTGTTTCTAAAAATGGTGAAATTTTAATTTATGCAATTTCCGAGCATGTTGAAAATGCCGGTGTGCATTCAGGTGATGCAACTTTAGTGCTTCCTCCGCAAAGAACTTATTTGGAAACAATCAGGCAAATTAGAAATGCTTCGAAAAAAATTGCGAAAGCTTTGAATATAAACGGACCTTTTAATATTCAATATATTGCGAAAGATAATCGGGTGAAAGTAATTGAATGCAATCTTAGGGCATCCAGAAGTTTTCCGTTTGTTTCAAAAAGTTTGAAAGTGAATTTTATTGATATTGCAACGGATGTAATTATAGGTGCAAAACCGGATGTGCCGAAAATTTCTATGTTTGAATATGATTATGTATCCGTTAAAGCACCTCAATTTTCATTTACCAGATTGGAAGGTGCAGATCCTACAACAGGTGTTGAAATGGCTTCAACCGGAGAGGTAGCATGTTTTGGAACTAACTTTAATCAAGCCTTTTTAAAGGCTTTAATTTCAGTGGGTTATAAGTTCCCGGTTAAATCGATTTTGCTTTCTACCGGTAATTTTGAAACTAAAGCGGCAATGTTGCCCACGATTAGGAATTATCAAAAATTAGGAATAAAAATTTATTCAACAACAGGAACTCATTATTTCTTAAAATCAAACCAAATAGAGACCGTTAGAGTGGGCTTCAATGAAACAACTCCGTCGGAAAAAAATGTAATAGAATTAATAAAAGAGGGGATGGTAGACTTGGTTATCAATTTCCCGAAAAATTTTCAAGAGGAAGAGTTAACAAATGATTATTTGATTAGACGCGCAGCAGTTGATTTTAAAGTGTCGCTTATTACCAAATAGACAAATTGCCGAACGTTTGGCCGAGGCTTTATTGGAAATTGATTCTGCAAAACTTGGTATAAAATCTTGGGATGAGTATTAATTTAAATTTCAAACTTTTTACATTACAAACTTCCTTAACTTTTTTAAACAGAATTTTAATATACTTACCTTGGAAGTAGATTTATAAATGTTAGGGGCGGTTAAAAACCGCCCTAATTTTATTCATAAAAGAAATGATTTTATTCACATTGTGGAATTAAATTGATGCGAACGTTTAATAGATTAGTATTAAACGAATTGTAAGTATTTTATTCTATAGAGGTGTTAAAATGTTATTCAAGAAATCAAGTAAGCGGGGAATTAATTTTTTAGTAATAATCCTTTTTTTTTCAATCTTTATGCCGGGAAACAATAATGAAAAGAAATTTATTGTGCCCGGTTCGCGAATGGAGGTGGAATCCTCTAATGATGTAGTAAAAATAAAGACAGAGTCCGGAGAAATAAAAGAATTGAAAAAAAGGAAAACCATTAAATTAAAATTTAAGAATTTTGATCCCTTAAATGTGGATCAAGCTAACGCTGTGCCAATGGGATTAAGCAAATCAAATATTTCAATTGTAAACACAAAAGAGATAAATACAGATAAAGAGTTAATGCTTATTCAATTTGAGACTCCTATTTTTCAAGGCTACTTAAATAAATTAAAAGAATTAGGTGCCGAGATAGGAAACCCGATTCCTGATAATGCTGTTTCAGTAATTATTTCCAAAAAAAATATATCAAAAATTCAAAATATGAATTTTGTAAGATGGGTAGGTAAATTCGAACCTGTTTATAAACTTCAAAACGGATTAATTGATGTTGCCGCAAATGATTTTAGTCCTGCAAAACGGTATTCAATTCTCGTTCATCAAGAAAACATGCAAAAGAAAGTGATTGAGTTTGTAAAAAAAATTGCCGGAAAAATTAATTTGGAAACAAAATCCAGAAGATTTGAAGCAACTCTAAACGGTAAACAGTTACGACAATTGGTACAAATGAATGAAGTAGCTTGGATTGATGTTTGGACTCCGCATGAAGAAGATATGGATATGGTTCGCGAAGTTGAAGGCATTAATTTATTGGAAACACTTGCCGGTTATTCCGGAGAGGGGGTACGTGGTGAAGTTTGTGACGATGGTTTGCTTTTAACTCATCAAGAATTTCAAGCAAATCCGCCTTTACTGCATGGAGGTAATAACGCAGACAACAATCACGGTACCTCATGCTATGGTATTGTTTTTGCCAGTGGTGTAAATTCCAAAGCCAAAGGTGTTTTGCCGGATGCCGAACAACCTATTTTTGCTTCTCATTATGAATATAGTTCAAGATATGCTCATACGTTGCAGTTGGTTGATCCTAACTATCCTTATAAAGCGGTTTTTCAATCCAATAGTTGGGGAAGTACACGAACAACAGAATATACTTCAATATCGGCAGATTTGGATTTTATAGCTTTTAAAACGGATTTATTAATTACACAATCTCAAAGCAACGAAGGAACTACAGATTCACGTCCGCAAGCATGGGCAAAAAATGTTGTTTCCGTTGGGGGCATAAAAGGATATGATACTCCAACTCGTACTGACGATAGGTGGGCAAATGGTGCAAGTATCGGTCCGGCTAGCGACGGTAGAATTAAACCCGATGTTTCAAATTTCTTTGATTATGTTTATACAACTTCATATGAAGGTGATAACAGATACAAACAATTTAGTGGAACAAGCGGTGCTACTCCAATTACAGCAGGCCAGTTCGGTTTATTATTCCAGATGTGGGCAGATGGTGCCTTTGAAGGTCAAGTAGGTCAAAATCGAAATGTTTTTGATTCACGTCCGCATGCATCCACTGCAAAAGCCATTATAATTAATACTGCCTATCAATATACTTTTAGTGGAGCGGATCACGATTTAACGAGAGTGCATCAGGGATGGGGGATGCCCGATTTGAAAAATCTCTACAGACAAGCAAAAAATAATAATTGGCATTTAAGTTTGGTTGTAAATGAAACCGACATTTTAATGGCACTTCAAGAAAAAACATATACGGTTAATACCGATGGTACCGATCCGCTGAAAATTACAATGGTTTATTCCGATCCTGCCGGTAATCCTGCAGCTTCGGTAGATAGAATAAACGATTTAACATTAAAAGTAATATCACCATCAGGAACAGTGTATTGGGGTAATTACGGACTAAATGAAAATATGTGGTCTTTGCCCGGAGGGGAGGCAAACCATGTTGATAATGTAGAAAATGTTTTTATTTACAAACCAGAAGCAGGTACTTGGACAATTAAAGTTATTGCAGAAGAAATTGCTGTTGACGGACATACTGAAACTGCCGGAATTAATGATGCCGATTTTGCTCTTGTTGTAACAGGGGCTTATACGGGGTCAACTCCTCCTACAAAATATGAATTAAGTTTAACTAGTGAAAACGGTGTGGTTTCTGTTTATCCGCAAACAACACATTTTTATAGTGGTGAAGAAGTAGAATTAAATGCTATTCCTAATTTAGGTTACAAATTTGTGAAATGGAGCGGCGATTATAACGGAACCGATAATCCGATTACAATTACTATGGATGCGGATAAAAACATAACTGCAGAATTTGAATCCTTTGGCTTAACAATTGGCAATACGGAAGTTTTTTCGAAAATAGGAAAAATAACTTCAAGACGAGCAATGCCCTTTACCGTAACAACCGCAGGAACTTTAAACAGTGTAAGTATGTATCATGAAGCCGGAGGAACCGGAAGTGTTATTTACGCTATTTATGACGGTACTGCATCTACTCCTCAAAACAGATTAGCTACAACAGGAGTGAGACCTATTAATCCGGACAAAGGTTGGCAAAAAGAAATGCTTGACCAAGAAGTTATAGTTACTGCCGGACAAACAATTTGGATTGCCTGGGTTTCTGAAAATGATCCCGGAGTTCATTATGCGTCGGGAACTCCCGGTAGAGTTAGTTCAGGTGTTACTTGGAGTGGTGGAATGCCGGAGAATTGGGGCCCTACTGCTACCCAATCCAATTGGATTTATTCAATATTTGCTTCATATAAAGAAGGTACTTCGGCCGTTGAAAGTAACTTTGCGCATTTACCGGCAGATTTTAAATTGGAGGAATGCTATCCGAATCCATTTAATCCGGGCACAAACGTCAGATTTTCTTTGCCGAAAGCTTCAAAAGTTGAAGTTAAAATATTTAACGTATTGGGGCAATTAGTTAAAACTTTAATTCCAAATGCAGAATATTCTGCCGGAAAACATACATTTTATTGGAATGGGACGGATAATTACAATTCAGCCGTACCTTCGGGTGTTTATTTTATTCGTATGAAAGCAGGTGAATTTGTTTCTTCGAAAAAAGCAATGTTATTAAAATGATTTTTCGCAAAGTATTTTATTAAACATTTGCAAAATTAATAGCTTTAAATAAAGCTATCTATTCACGTAAAATTATGTTAACTTTATAATCCCCGTTTTTCGGGGATTTTTTATTATTTAAAATTGAGTAAAATGGAAACACAAAAAGACTTTGAAAGCTTAGGCTTATCAGAAAAAACACTTGCAGCAATAAACAAAAAGGGTTTTGAAGAACCCACTGAAATACAAGCTTTAACAATACCGGTAATGCTTGAGGATAAAAAAAATATTATTGCACAAGCACAAACCGGCACAGGTAAAACCGCTGCCTTCGGTTTACCTTTAATGGAACTAATTGATGTAAGCAGCAAAAATGTTCAAGCATTAATTTTAGCTCCAACCCGTGAACTGGCCATACAGGTTTCGGAAGAAATTTCTTCTTTAAAACCGGATAAGAAATTAAAAGTAACACCAATTTACGGCGGACAATCAATTGAACAACAGTTTCAGCGATTAAAAAAAGGTGTGCATATAGTTGTAGGCACACCCGGCAGAGTAATTGACCATCTGAATAGAAAAACCCTTAAACTTGAAAATATTGAGCATTTGATTTTGGATGAAGCCGATGAAATGTTAAATATGGGATTTGTTGAAGATATGGAAGAAATAATGAAGTTTACTAATCACAGTAAACGTACTTTACTTTTTTCTGCAACAATGCCTGCAAGAATTAAAAAACTTGCCGAAAAATATATGAAAGGGTATGAATTTATTAAAGTAAAAAAAGAGCAACTTACAACAAAACTTACCGAACAAATTTATTTTGAGGTTAAAGCTTCTGATAAATTTGAAGCTTTGTGTAGGATAATTGATATTACCGATGATTTTTACGGATTGATTTTTTGTAGAACTAAAAGCGATGTTGATTCGGTTCTTACACACTTATTAGAACGCGGTTACGATGCCGAAGCTATTCATGGTGATATCACTCAAGCTCAGCGCGAGCGTACACTTACTAAATTTAAAAAGAAAATTATTAATATTTTAATTGCCACAGATGTTGCTGCCCGAGGAATTGATGTTAATAATTTAACCCATGTTATTAATTATTCGCTACCCCAAGATCCCGAAGCTTATGTTCACAGAATCGGCAGAACCGGTAGAGCCGGAAATGAGGGCACAGCCATTACTTTTATTACGCCCAGCGAATATAAAAAATTAATGTTTATTCAAAGAGAAGCGAAAACAGATATTAAAAAATCGCAAATTCCTAAAGTAAAAGAGATTATTAAAGTCCGAAAAAGAAAAATCTATAATGATATTAATTCAATTCTTGAAGATGAAATTGACGAAAAATATTATAATTGGGCAAAAACTTTAATTCAAGACAGCAACCCAACTCAGATTCTTGCAGCTGTTTTAAATTATTGCTTTGAAGATGAAATAAATCCGGATGCTTATTCTGAAATTAAAAATGTTTCTGCAAAAGAAAGTAGAGCGGAACGTCAAAAAGATAAACAGGTTAAGCTTTTAAATGAACAGGGCAAAGCAAGACTTTTTATTGCTTTAGGTAAAAAGGATAAAATAACGGCAACAAAACTTGTGAATTTAATTGTTGGTAAAACCGGTCTTAAAAGTAAACATATAAAGGATGTTCAAGTATTAGATAAATTTTCTTTTGTAACTGTTCCCTTTAATAAAGTAAATAATGTTATAGGTTGTTTTAAAGAAAAAGGGAACAAGCGCTCAATTGTTTCATTAGCAAAAAGTGTAAAATAATTTTAATATTTTATTCTGATTTTATTGTTTGATGTGTCTTGAAAAGAACTAAAAAAAGGGTGTTTTCACACCCTTTTTTTAATCAATTACTTCGTAAACAGAATCTATTATCGTACCGTCAACCCATTTAATTACGGCAACAATTTTATTTTTGTTTAATTTGGGTTTGGCAGGTTTTCCGCCACAAATTTCAATAACCTCATTGTAAATTTCTTTAATAGATTTAATCGGTAGTCCACTGTTTTTAGTAGCTTTAATTAAATCTTTGCGCTTAGGATTAATTGCAATACCACGTTCAGTTACAATTACATCTATTAGTTCACCCGGACCTGTTAGTGTAGTTACTTCATCAACTATTACGGGAATGCGATCTCTGAAAGAGGGAATTGCTAAAATTGTACATTTAGAAAACAAACAATTTTGCCATCCGCCAATTCCATGCAATAAGTACCCATCGGAATGTGTATTAACATTCGCGTTGAAATTTATATCAACTTCGGTGGCACCTAAAACCACTGCATCAACAATTGAGGCAAAATTTCCTTTTCCATGATAATTGTAACTTGTAAACGGGCTGGTATTTACATGATTGGTGTTTTCATGCATTGAGCGAACGCCTTCCAAGTCAAATGTCTGACCATCCAAAATATAATCGGTTAAGCCCTCTTCAAGCATTTCAACTAAATATTTATTACTACCTCCGCGAATAAATCTCGCTTTGATATTTTCTTCTTTCATGTATTTTTTTAAAAACATTGCAAAAGCAAGGCTTGTACCACCGGCACCGGCTTGAAATGAAAATCCGTTTTTCATTATTCCCGCCTCCTTTACAAATTTTGCAACATATTCGGCAATTAAAAGCCTATCGGGCGATTTTGTTATTTGTGTTGTACCTGAAACAATTTTTGCGGGATCGCCCAAAGACTCCACTTCTACAACGTAATCAACATTATTGCCTTGAATTTGCCAAGGAATACAAGGGAATGGAATAATATTATCGGAAACAACAATTACTCTATCTGCATATTCCGAATCAGCCAACGCAAAGCCTAAAAGTCCGCAAGCCGCAGGGCCCTGATCGCCAGTGGCATTACCGAACGGATCGGCAGTTGGTGCGGCAATTATTGCAATATCAATATGAATATCACCATCTTGAACCGCTTGATATCTTCCGCCGTGAGAGCGCAAAACTCCTGTTCCTTTCATTTTTCCTTTGGAGGTAAATCTGCCCAAAGGGCCGTTCATGCTTCCTTCAATATGATGAATTGTGCCGTCTTCCAAATATTTAATTAAATGTTCGTGGCATGGAAAAGAAGCGCTTGGGAACCAAACAATATTTTTAATTCCCATTGACTTTATTGTGTCGAATAGCATATTTGTAACAATATCACCGTTTCTTAGATGGTGATGGGTAGAAATGGTCATGCCGTTTTTTAGACCGGCTTTTTTTAAAGCATCTTTTAAATTTTTAACTACTTTATTTCCATCGGCGGGATAGTCTTTACAAGATCTGATTGGTGGTTTTGCTTTATTGCCTAACGGGTTAAATTTACCAACACCCATAAATGGAATTTGTTTTTTACCG
>CAZCBD010000122.1:0-8621 GCA_964496755.1 uncultured Melioribacteraceae bacterium | reverse complement strand
CATTTTTAGCCGGTGATGTTTTAGATGAATTCAAAAAAACCGTGGAATTGGATTCCACTCATATTGGCGGCAGAATTGGCATGCTTCAATATTATTCCCAAGCACCGGGAATAGTGGGAGGTGATATGAATAAAGCTTTTGAACAAGCTCGCGAAATTATTAAACTGGATACCATAACCGGATATAACCATCTAATAGATTTACTTATAAAAGAAAATAAATATATTGAAGCTACCGGATATATCGAAAAACTTATTAAAAATGATGAAATTACAGGGAGATTTAAAAATATTTCACTCTTTTTGGCACAAAGTAAAATAAATCAAGCGTTAAATGAATTTAAAATTATAGATACAAAATTTGGTGATAATCCGGAAATAAAAAAATATAAATCGTTTTTTAATACACTCGGATATGCTCTTTTGAAAAAAGATAAATTATTGGAAGCAATTGATGTTTTTAAAAAACAGGTTGAAATTGCACCGGATGATCCGAATGCATTTGATAGTTTAGGCGATGGTTATAAAGCTGCAGGAAAATTTAAAAAAGCAGCCGAAGCATACAAAAAAGCTCTAGAAATAGATCCTGATTTTAAGGCTTCTAAAAATAATCTCGAAGAATTGCAAAACAAACTTTAACTAAGTTTTAATGATAAAAAATACCGAAAAAACTTATTTTTTTCTGGTATTTTTTTAAATATATACTTATTATTCCGATAATTACATATAAGTAACGGATTACTTAACATTTTCAGGGACGAAGATGGTTATCAATGCAAACAGCAGTAGCGATTTTCATGAAGATCAATATTCATTTGAACTTTTAATTTCGCGCTATAAAAATTTAGCTCGCGAATTATTCAAAGGGCAAATCAATTACGATAAAACCTCTACCGAAATAGTTGAAGAGATTACAAGAAACTATTCCGTGAATTTACCAACCGAAATAAATGAATATGCTATAATTATTGATCACGTACCTCTTTTTTGGTTATCGGATTTAGGGCTGATTCATCGTTTGGAAGCCGATCTAAAAAAACGCAATTTGTTTAGACACGAAGGTACTTCAAGCTTAAAAGAAATTAAAAAGTTTTATTCCAAATGGATTTTACAAAAGAACGAAAAGGAACGAAACTTTTTTGCAATGAGTACTATAAACCTCATCGAAAGAAATCCAAACAAAAATAATTTTATCAAGCACATAATTCTTTCCGTTATTTTGTCGTTCGACAAAAGAATATTTAAACCCGAAAAGGCAATAGAAAGTTTACAAAAAGCCAAAGGAGTTCTCGAAAATCTTGATATTGATCCAAATATTAAAACCGAATTTTTATACATAATTCAATATCACATTGGATTTGTTTTTTTCAAAAAACGAGACTTTGAAACGGCAAAAGCATATTTTAATAATGCCATAACTCTTAAACCAAGTGGTGTAACCGCACTAATATATTTAGCAATAAGCGAAAAAGAAACCGGCAAAGATGATGCCGCAGTAGAAATCTTTAATAAAATTGTAGAATTAGATTTAAAACGATATGAGTTTGCCATTAATGTTGATAACCTGAATTTGTTTTCTTTCTTTTTAAATACTTCGTATGTGTATGCTGTTTTTCAAGAAATGCATTTTGCCGATATGGCTACCAGTTTGGAATTTGTGCTTGATTCGTTTAATACAAACGAAAGAAATTATATAGAGAAACTTTCCGCTTGGGTTGATAAATTAGATGAACTCAGAATTAAAGAATATTATACCGAAAAGGTTAAAAAAGAACTCGACTTTATTGAAAGTTTTGACAATAGATATAGAAATAGCTCTAATGTTCTGATTTTGATGGTTGGCAATTTAATGATTGAAAAATTTCACCAACTAACGGAAAATATTTTGGAGGGTGTAAGAAGAAAACATTTGGTAAAAGTACAGGCCGAGTTATTTATCTATGATAAACAAGCCGAAGATGCCAAAGAGGCAATGAAATCTCTCGAAAAAAGTAGTGGCTCAAGAAAAGAAGCACTAAGAAAAAAAGGTGAAGAAGAAATTAAAATTATTACTGCTTTGTATGATGAAAGATTGGAGTACATGGAAAAGCAGTTCGAATTTATTGATAAGAACAACAAATTTGATCCGGGAAAAGCTTTTTCAACTGCCATGTTTTATAATCTTATTATTGCTGCTATGATTTTTGTTATCGGCGGTTTTGGCGGACAAATGATGGGCAGTGAGAATGCACAATTAGGCGAAATTTTTGGCGATTTTTTTGTTAATGGTATTAAATGGGGAGGTATTACCTTTGTTTTAGGTTTTTTTGTTTCTCTTTTTACGGCTGCCAGTACAATTACAGAAAAATCATCCGAAAAAAGAAAAATGAGATTAAGAATTGATAATTACAAAAAAGAAAAAGAAAGAGTAATAAATAACCTGAAAAAAGAAAATGAAAAGAAACTTAAAATGTTTGATGCAAATTTTAGTGACGAATTGCACAGAGAAGAAAGCAGACTAACAAAAGTGGTTGAAGAAAAAAAACATAAATTTAGTGTTATGAATTCTGATGTAGAAGCCGAGGTCGAAAAGGTTAAATTAAAATTAAATTCAATTTTTGAATGATTGTATAATATTAACCTTTTATTTAATATTCCTCTTTATTATTTAATAGAATTAAATTTATTCATTTCAAAATAACTAATTTCATTTCCTTTCATAAAAAAATTAACTAATTTCAAAACATGGTATGTTAATTGAACTAATACCTAATTTGAGATTAGATATGTTTTCAAAAGAAAATATTTTAAACCAAATATCGCCTCTAAATTTTTCGCAAAAATTGAAAGTGTTTCTTAAAATTTACGAAGAAACAAAACAATTCTATAAATGCGAAGAAATTATTCAACTATTGAAAAGAGAAGAGCAGGATAAAATTGATTTTATTGTAAATGAAATTTCAATTAAAACTGAATTAAACTTATTGGAGGGGGAAGCACTTTATTGGCAAATTGCAGCTTTTGATTATAAAAACAAGAAAAATATAGCAACTAAATATTTCTCGGAAAAACTTTATAATTTACAAGAATTTGAAAATTTAATAGAAAGACAACCTCCTGATATAATTGGAAATAAAAATTCAGACGAAAAGTATTCGAAAGAAAAAAACGAAATTCCATTTGACTTTGATTTTCGATATAATCATTATGACTATAAAGTTTTTACAAGATTCAATAAATATCTTGGTAATACAATACTTCATTTAGGATGCAACTTAGGATTAAATTCAATTATTTTAGCACGAAACGGAAAAATAGTACACGGAGTAGATATTCAAGAAAATGCAATTAAAAAAGCATTATTGATTAGAGAAAAAGAATTGCCTGCAATTGCAAGACGAATCACATATCAAGCTTCGGATTTCAGAAACATGATTCTTCCGGAAAATTATTTCGATACCGTTTTTGCCTTTGATGTTTTTGAACATATTTACGAAAGTGATTTAGCACAGATTTTAGAAAATATCAAAAGAGCACTTAAAGATGATGGATATTTTTTAATTCACGTTCCATTTGAAAAATCTTTTTTCGATGAGGCACATGTTACTTTGTATAATCTGGAAAAAATTAATAATACATTCGGAAAATATTTTGAAGTTGTCGATTCATATATTACGCCCGAAAAAAACGATCATGTTAATAAAAGAGTTACATTTATAGGCAAAAAAGCAAAAAATAAAAAGTATGTTTTTACTACTAAAATAAAATTCACAAAGAATATAAATAATTTCGAATCATCTTTTTTTAATAACTTTTATCTTAAAGAAAAAGCAATTGCCAAATTAGAAGAATTATACGATGCAGTTTATCAAAAAAAACCTTTCTCAATGATACGCTTGGGCGATGTAGAAAATTATTTTCTAGGAGTCGGTAAAATTGAATTCGATAAATCGGTCTCGGAATTGGAGAAATTAATTTTTAATCACATTGGGGTTGATATTAACAAATTGGATCAGCAGAAAATTAATTTATTACAGAATCAATTTTTAAATTATTGCCTTAACAGTAACATTTTGGGTACCCATAGGCACACTGTGAATTTAGCTAATCATGTCAATTGCAAAAAAGTATTTGATTACTATAAATTGAACGACGATTATTTTGAAAATGAGCTTGATGTTGTATTTAATGCGGAAATTCTAGATCAAGGTTTTTTACTTCCTCTTTTGGCAGATAAGAAAATACTATTGATTGGCAATAGTTCAATTAAATTCGGAACTTTGCTGAAGAATAAAGATTACCGTAAAAAATATGAATTTATCGGTATGCCACAGCAAGAATTATTTATTGCGGATACAATTTATGTACCGCATTACAAGGACTTGGCGCTTCGGCAAATTGAACAAATTTGGGATGAAATTTTACTTGTGGATTTTGATGTAGCCTTAATTTCGGCAAGTTTTGTTGGGAAATTATTAGCCGGAAGAATTAAAGATATTTTAGGAAAGGTTGCTCTGGATATTGGATGGTCAATGCAATTTCTAGCAAATTATTCATCAAATGTAGCTCCGGCAGATGATATAAATTATTTAAAATTAAGAAGAGGATTTAAAAATCTATTTAAGGGTAGAACCTAAAATGAATAAGAATAAAATTAAATTGCACTTAGGTTGCGGAACTCAATACAAAGAGGGTTATATTAATGTTGATATTAATCCGAATCTAAAAGTTGATGTTTGTTTTGATATGGATAAAGAAAAATGGCCTTTCGAAGATAATTATTTTGATGAGGTACTTGCATGGCATTCTATTGAACACAGCTTGAATTATTTGCACGTTATTAAAGAGCTTTGGAGAGTTTGTAAACCAAACGCAAAGATTCATATCGGCGTGCCGTATTATTCGAGTGGTACATACAATTTAGTGAATCCATATCACAATGTGCTTTTTAATGAACATAGTTTCAAATTTTTTGACGATGAACATTTGTTGGGTTCGGCTAATGAAATTATGCCCGCTAAATTCAAAACGGAAAAAATTTCTTTTGATTACTTTCCGGAATGGGCAGAAAAAACCGAAGCTGTAAAGGAGTTTGCTCGTAAGCATTTTTTAAATGTGGTGGGAAGTATGGAATTTATATTGAAAGTGGTTAAATGAATAGACTAATTGATACATATGATTTGAAACAGATTGCAGATAAATTTATTCTGAAAGATGAAGTTAAATTTCTGCCTTTTTCCGAGCCAATCGATTATATTCTAAATAATCCGGATAATTTTCAAAAGTACAATTGTTATAATTTATTTTCCAGAGACGAGATAATATTATTTCAAGTTCAAAATTTTTTTCATAAGATATTACAAGGGTTTTTAAATTCCGAAATTGAGTTTTTAAACTATGATAAACCTGAACCAATCGATGAAAATCTTTTTGCACTAAAAAAAATTTTTAACCTTTTGGAACTGAAAAATGATATCCAATTCAGTAACCTTAAAAATAAGATTTACAGACTTTTGGAAAAAGAATTTTCAACTGAAAAAGATTATGCCGATTTAATAGTTACTTATTATAACGAATTTGAAAAGTTACCGGATTTACCTAATACTCATAAAATTGATTTTGATACCGATAAAGTTACACCTTTCAATTCGGATAATTATAACAACAACACCCAATTTAATTCCAAACTGCAAAAGGTAATAAAAACAATTTCAAAACTTGAGGCGGATTCTATTTTGATTTTATTGCAAGGAAGTTTATCAACCCTTGATTTTATACCGTTTTCAAGTGATTGTGATGTTTTATTCATTCTCAAAAAAAATGTTGTTAACTCAATAGAAAAATTGTATGAAATAAAAAAAACGTTTTTCGAAATTAGAAAAAATTTTGTTGAAGTAGATTTGTTTCAGCATCACGGACCTTTTGTTTTTGCTGAACAAGATCTAACTTTTTTACCTCAAACTTGGTTGCCGTTAATGTTATTCGATTATTCGTCCAAATTGTTTGCAAACAAAAAAAATCTTTCAATCTCAATCAGATCTTCTTTAATTGAACGACGAATCACACTTTGGAATATGATTTATGCTTTCAGACACAATTTAATTCATAATGAAAAACCTGAAAATATTTACAACTTAAAATATTTATTCCAAGTTTATCTTTTATTACCAATTTTTTATTATCAAATTCACGGATCATTTTTATATAAAAAATATGTTTACAAACTTTTGAAAAATGAAATTGACGACTCTTATTTTGAAATAATTGATAAAGCTACAACTTTCAGAAAAAATAATTTATATCTGAATTCAATAAATTCGCAATATAATTTTGAAAATATTTTTTGCAAAATAAATGATGCAAAAAGCTTAAAAGAATTAATTTCAATTCAAAAATCAATTAAGATTCCCAATATTTTATTGGATTATCTTGGCAAAGAATACTTACACAATATGTTTGAATTTGCCGAACAAATTAAAAATTTAATTGATGACAATTATTTTAATCCAAGTTCAATTTGGGAATCCGAACTGTTGCACTTACCTCAGATGGTTGGAGGAAGCGGAGATTTATGGGCAAAATACATTAGTATGAATTTGGAAATTTCCAATAGATTTGAAAATAATTTTATTATCGAATTGGAAAACAAAAAAGTTTTGCTTGTCGATTTTCCGGTTCTAAAAAATGAGAGCGATTATACCGAAACATTAAATAAGTATGTTTCCAAAATAAAGAATTATAATATTTCCGGTATTTATCAAATGGGTAGTGTTTCAATGTACGGATTGTCGGATATTGATTTTATTGTAATTCCATCGGATAAATTTTCCGGTAATGATTTTCATAATTGTTTTAAAGAATTTAATAATCTAACTGAACATGAAAAATATATTATTAAACATCCTCCTTCCGCTTTTTTAAATGAGAAGCTACTTGAAAATATTACTATTCTTCATCCTACTTTTTCTTTGAAACATATTTATGGAAAAAAATGTGAAAATGAAATTAATTTAAATCCGGAACCTGAAATTGAATTAATAAATCTTGTTGATTTAATTTTAATGGAATTTCCAATTGAATTTCTGGAAGAAATAAATTCCGGAATTATTTCGGTTAGGACAAGTTTAATGCGTTTTAAATCGTTGAATTTATCTTTGGCCATTATTAAAAAGCATTCAACGGAAATTCCGTTTGAAATTGAAGAGTTTGTTGAGCGGGCTTTATATTTATTCAATAATTGGTTCCGACTCGAAAATGAAATCAAGAATAAAAAATTACTTGAGTTGCTTTCCGAAGGTGTTAAAGTACTATATCTTTTTGTGAAATTAATTAATGAGATCTTTATTAAAAAAGGTTACGAAATTATTTCGGATAAAAACATTTCGGCAGTTTATGCAGGCAAATTGTTTTTTATTAAAGATTGGAATATTGATGAAGCCATTTATTTATCTAATAAAATGCTATCGGAAAATATTCCGTGTGCCATTTTACCGGCAAATTTATTAGTAAATATATTAGCATATAAAAAAGCAAATTCAGCTTTGGGACGCAGAATAGATAATTATTTCTGGATAAACGAAAATATTTCCGCTAATCTGACCAAAGAATTAATTAAACGAAAAGAATATTTATCGGATCATTACCAATATCTTTATACTCACAAATGCAATGGCGGAATGTTTTATCCGTATCATTTTTCAACGGATTATATTTCGCCGGAAATAGATCCAACTCGGTTCAAAAATTTAATGAATGAAAATTTCAAGGATGAATTCTTAACTGAAAATTCTATTAAAAATATTCATAAAATATGGAATGAAAATGTAATTAGGCTCGGAGGATTTATTCCGTTTGATTTTGTAATAAATGATGAAATTAAAACCGACCGAATTGAAATAAATGCATTACTGGAAGAAATAGAAACTTGCATTAATAATAACAGTTTGCAAAAAGCAGAAGAAAAAATTCAATCGGGTTTAGAATTGTGGCCAAATTCAATTGAACTTTTAAATAACCTTGCGGTTGTAAAAATTCTTGCTGAAGATTATCAAGTAGCAGAAAAAATATTATCTAGAGTTCAAGAAATTAATTCTGCCGATGAAATTTCAAAAGAAAATTTAAAATATTTGAAAAGCTTGGCAACGGATAGCCAAATGGCGGATAATGAAAAAAGCATTGAAATTAATGAAATAAGAAATTTCCGTGAATATAGGGAATATGTAGAAATTAATAATGAATTATTTAGTCGGAGAAAAGATTACGAAAACAAATTATTTGCAAACCGAAAAGAATTTGATGTAAATGGAGAATGCATTGTTTGCAACGGAAGAAAAAAATTTCTCGTAAATATGTTGGCTTCCGACGGTAAAATCCCGAATTGGAGGGAAAGTTTAATTTGTGAAACTTGCGAATTAAATAATAGGATGAGAGCTTCATTACATATTTTTAAAAAATATATTAATCCTAATAATATCGGTAATATTTATACTACGGAGCAAACCACAAAGTTTTTTGATTATTTAAAAGAATCTTATTCAGATGTTGTGGGAAGTGAATATCTGGAAGAAAATTTCCCGAAAGGCAAATCTAATGAAAATGGATTAAGGCACGAAGACTTTACTGACCTAACTTTTGAAAATGATA
>CAZCBD010000121.1:0-8674 GCA_964496755.1 uncultured Melioribacteraceae bacterium | reverse complement strand
ATTTGATAATTTTGTTTCTGTTTTTTATCAGGAAATTATAAAAACGAAAGATGTTATAATTGCTGCTACATCAAGTTTGGCAGATGTACGAGCTCTTTCGCGTTCGAGTATTTACTCTGCTTCAAAAGCGGCTTTAACTATTTATTTGGAAGGATTAAGTTTGGAGCTGAAAAGCAAAGGTGTAAAGATTATAACAATCCGACCGGGTTTTGTTGAAACCGAAATGACGAAAATAAATGAATTCAAAATGCCTTTTTTAATGTCGTCCAGCGATGCTGCAGATAAAATTCTAAAAGGAATTCAAAAAGAAAAGAGATATATTCAATTTCCGTTTGCAATTTATATTTTATCTCGGCTTTTATTTTTTATTCCAAATAAAGTTTTTGAGTTTATATTTGCTTCAAAACAATGATTTTTTGCAGGAAAATTTTTATCTTTTCTCGAATTACACTTTTTAATATTTAAAGGTATACATTTTTGACTGAGTCTAATACTTCAAATAAAAAAAAAGTATTAATTTATACTTTAATGGTATTAATTATTTTAAGTTTAAATTACATTATTGCTCAGGGCTTTGATAAAATTTATTTAAATAATCCGAATTATAAACGTACTTTACAAATGCATAAAAATTATAAAATTAAGCAAGCAGATATAATTTTTTTAGGCAATTCCATAACTCACGGCACAAATTGGAATGAGTTACTTGGCAGAAGCAATGTTGTTGAGCGCGCTATTCCCGGTGATATTTTACAAGGCTTTTTAGCTCGCGTTAAAACAATTACGGATCTAAAGCCTAAAATTTGTTTTGTTATGGGTGGAGTAAATGATATTTTTGCAGGCTTACAATTCGATTTTATTCTGAAAGATTATTATAAATTAATACGCATCTTAAAAAGAAATAAAATAAAGGTTGTAATTCAGGCTGTTGTTTATGCCGGAAAAAATTATCCTAATTCGGGAATTAAAAACTTAGAGATTAAAAAGTTTAATCTTAAATTACATAATTACTCTGAAAAAAATAATTTTGATTTTATAGATTTAAATCCTGTATTATGCAAAGATGGTTTTTTAAAAAATAAATATACTATTGATGGAATACACTTTAATTGGCGTGCCTATAAAATTTGGGCAAAAAAAATTGAACGAGTTTTAAAAAAATATAATTTATAAATGAGGATTTTATGAAAAAGAATTCTACGAAAAAAGATTCTATGAAATCGTTAAAATTAACAACTTATGTTTTTGTGATTTTAGCGATACTTTCTTTTTTACCAACAAACAAAACAATTTTCGGTATCGAATTAAAACCGGTAGATATTTTTTCGGATTTTTCTGCTGAAGAAGAGGAAGCGGATTTTAATTTTGATGATAGTTTTTTTGATGATGATTCAACCGCTAATGAAGATAGTTCTGATGATAGTATAGATAGTATTCAAACAAATAGAATAAATCAAAATCTTTTGGAATTGAATTATGCAAGTTTAATTCCGGATTTTTTTGGAAAGTTTATTAATACGAAAATTGATAATTATTTTGCTTCCGCAATTAAATTTAAAAAAGTAAAAATACAAGGTAATCTTGTACAGATGAAATACTTTTTTGATGCACTTAAGAATTCTAAAAAACAAGTAGTCCGAATTGCTCATTATGGCGATTCTGCAATAGAAGGTGATAATATTACATCGGAACTTCGCGATCGTTTGCAAAAAAAATTCGGTGGAAGTGCTCTTGGTATGTTAGCAATTACGTCGCAAGATGTTAGTTTCAGGCCAACCGTAACTCATTCGTTTTCAGATACTTTTGAAAATGCATCTATTTATACTGCAAATCCAAAAAAATATAAACTCGGAATAAACGGTGAAGTTTTTATTCCACAAAGAAACAGTTGGATTCAGTATAGAGCAACAAGTCGATATAGAAAATTGAAAAATTTCAAAAAAATAAAACTATTTTATACCAACGCAAAAAAATCTACTATAAGGGTTTTATTCGACAGAAAGAAAGCTCAAAAAGTTTCTTTGAAGCCCGGTACAAATTTACAGGTGGCCGAAGTATCATCAAAAAGAAAAGCAAAAGAAGTTAGAATTGAAATTCCTCAAAAAAATCAAGCTCATTTCTTTTGCGTAAGTTTGGAAAATGGCAATGGTGTGATAGTAGATAATTTTCCGCTGAGAGGTAATTCGGGAGTTTCATTAAACGAATTAAATAATAAAATCTTAAAAGAATTTGCTAAAGAATTAGACTATAAATTAATCATTTTGCAATTCGGTTTAAATATTACAGGTACAAGTAAATCAACAGATTACACTTGGTACGAAAAAGAAATGATTAAAGCGATTAAGAAAATAAAAAAAGCCTTTCCTAAAACGAGTATTTTACTTGTTGGAGTAGGCGATAAAAGTATAAAAAAAGGATCGAAATTTTTAACCAATCCAAGTATTCCCGGCTTAATTAGAGCCCAAATGAAGATTGCGAAAAAAACAAAAATCGCTTTTTGGAATTTATTTGAAGCAATGGGTGGAAAAAATGCGATGGATAAATGGGTAAAAGCTAATCCACCTCTAGCTTCTAGAGATTATACTCATTTTACATTAGCCGGAGCAAAAAAGGTTGCGGCAATGCTTAGTGATGCTTTAATCGATGCTTATTCCAAAAGATAACCGAGAGTTTTTTTATGGCTGATTTTTTTTCTAATTTATTGAAAATTATTGAGTATAATCCTGATTCTCCGATGCTATTTAATAGTGGATTCTTTTTGTATTTCTTTTTGGCTTGCTTGGTGTTTTATCAAATTTTTTTCAAAAACACAAAAGCTCGTTCAATTTACTTAATGATTTTTTCTCTCTACTTTTATTACAAATCAAGCGGTATATTTTTCTATCTTCTTATTCTTAGCTCGATTATCGATTTTATTGCGGGCAAGAAAATAGCTGCTGAAACTTCGCAAGTAAAACGAAAATTTTTTCTAATTTTAAGTATTCTAACAAATTTCGGGATATTAGGATATTTTAAATACACAAATTTCTTTTTCGATACATTGAATAGTGTAGGGTTGGCCCATTTGGATATGGCGGAAATCTTTTTGCCGGTAGGAATTTCTTTCTTTACATTTCAGTCCCTCAGTTATTCAATCGATATTTACAGAGGGGTATTGAAGCCGGAAGAAAAATTCACTGATTTTTTGTTTTTTGTTTCGTTTTTTCCGCAACTGGTTGCCGGTCCAATAGTAAGAGCAAAAGATTTTTTGCCACAGATACACCAGAATTTAGAAATTAGAGATATTGATATAAGCAAAGCGGTATTTTTAATTGCAGCGGGATTATTCAAAAAAGCTGTGATTGCAGATTACATTAGTATAAATTTTATTGATAGAGTTTTTGAAATGCCGTTGCGATATACCGGTGTAGAAAATTTAATGGCACTTTATGGATATGCTTTGCAAATTTATTGTGATTTTTCCGGATATTCTGACATGGCAATTGGGCTGGCATTATTATTGGGTTTCCGACTTCCAATAAATTTTGATTCGCCATATCAATCGGGAAGTATAACAGAGTTTTGGCGGCGTTGGCATATTTCACTTTCATCTTGGTTAAAAGATTATTTATATATTTCGCTTGGTGGAAATAGAAAAGGGAAAATAAAACAGTACAGGAATTTAATGCTCACGATGCTTTTGGGAGGTTTGTGGCATGGTGCAAATTGGAAATTTGTAATTTGGGGAGGCATTCATGGATTTGCTCTTGCCGTAGAGAAATTCTTGAAAATTCTTAAGCTTGTTGCAAAAAATAAATTTACTAAAATTCTGGGAGTATTTATTACTTTTCATATTGTTTGTTTGTGTTGGATCTTTTTTAGAGCAAGTGATTTTCAAACCGGTTTTGAAATGATAAGTCAGATTTTCAATGCGTTTCATGCAGGTGTATTTTTACAATTTATAAGTGGTTACACTGCTGTCTTTATTTTAATGATTGTTGGGTTTATTTTACATTTTCTTCCGAAATCTTCTGAAGAATATACTCAGAAAGTTGTTGCAAAAATGCCAGCTTTTGTTCATGCATTAATTATTGTATTTGTTATTTGGCTTGTTATACAAGTGAAATCTTCAGATATTCAACCGTTTATTTATTTTCAGTTCTAAATACTTAACTTCAAATAATTTAAGCTTAAATATATCAAAGGCTGTTCAAACTGTTTAGCCTTTCTTTAAAAAAGATTTGTAAATACTTCAAATAATTTTGCAAAGTTTAAAACGTATTTTATATTATCAAAGATAGTTTATATACTTTTGTAAACCTCAAAAGGTAAATTTATGAGAAAAATAATTTTCTGCCTACTTGTCTTTTTGTTAACAATTCAAATTTATTCTCAAAATAAAGCATCAAATCTAAAGCAAATGGCATTAAAACACATGCAAGCGGAACGTTACGGTGAAGCTATCGATTTATTGAATAAAGTTATTACTTCAAAACCTAGAATAGCAGAAAATTATTTTTTAAGAGCAACCTGTTTTGAATATCGGAAAAAATATCAATATGCCGTATTGGATTTCAGACGGGCAAAACATTTAGCTGTTTCTGATAAAACAGCAACCGCAGAGTTGAAAAAGAACATATCGGAACATTTGAATAATGTTATTAGAATATGGTATGCACAATTAAGGAAGAATATAGATGGATATAAAAGAGAAATTGCAATTGATCCTTCAAATCCTTTTAATTATTTAGAAATAGGAAAAGCATATCGCTGGATGGAAGAATGGAAAAAAGCTGAAATTTGGTACGATAAATATTTAGCAAAAGATGATAATGCTTCGCCATACGAAATTATTTGCTATACCGAAATATTGATCAAAATTGGACACATAAAAAAAGGAGAAATAGTACTTAAAAAATTTGTAAAACGATATCCTGAGGATTGGCGTCTTTGGAGCAAATACGGACACTTTACAATGTGGGTGGGAAATCGTAAAAATGCAATTAAAGCTATTGAAACCGCTTTGAGTTTTAGGCCTTATTTCAAAGAAGCGGCTGAAGGCTTAGACAAAGCCAAGGGGAAGTATTATGTGCGGGATTATCAACCGCGTTCTTTTGAAAAAGTTTACAAGATTGATTATTACTATCGTTTATTGAAGAAAAAACCAAATAGATATAAAATTAGATATAAACTAATCGATGAATTAATTAAAGAAAAAAGAATTGAAGAAGCGTATCAACAACTCCAAATTTTATCCTCTGCTCCCGGTGATACATCTTTGTTCAATAAAAAATGGGACTTCATTATTTCTTTCAGAGATAGCATTTATAATAATAACGTTGAACTTGCAAAAAAGAGATTGGAAGAAACACCTTACGATAAAACTACTTTAATTCAACTAACTCAGTATTACGAGTATTTAAACAAATATGAAGAAGCCTTACAACTTTTAGAAAATTATTTTAACGAATATCCCGATGAATCAAATCCTATCTTGCTTTATCAATACGCAAGAGTAACGGCATGGATTAAAGATTTTGATAAGGCTTTAGAATTAATAAATAAAGTAATTCAACAAGAACCGAATAATTTAACCTATCAGCTTTTTAAAGCTCAATTACTTGTTTGGACTCTTCAAAATTTTGAAGAAGCAAATAGCTTATTAAATAATGTATTAGATAATCAGCCCAATAATATTGAGGCTATTATTGCTCTTGCTTCACTGCGACTTAATGAAGATGATTTTGAAGCAGCTCAGGAGTTGGCAAACCGTGCAAAAAAAATTGATCCTGCAAGCACAAGTTTGCAAAAATTACTTTCTAATATTGAGTTTAAAAAACTACGTGCCGAAGAAGAAAAAAATCTAAGTATTTTGGAAGACGGTAGAGAATTATTTTTAGAGGGAAAATGCAAAGAAGCTTTACAGTATTATGAAAATTATTTAAACATTTCAAAACCTACAAGTATGCTTCTTAAAGAATATGCAGATGTAAATTTCTGTGCTGAAAATTACGACAAAGCTTTGCTATTATATTCCGACATTTTAAAAGATGGTTATGATTATGATGTAGCTATTCAACGAGCAAAAGTTTTTTACATGATGAATGATTCTATCAATGCTGTTTATGCGTTCAAAGAAATTGTAAAAGAAGAACCCGATGATTTTGATGCAAGAATTTATTTGGGTGATTCGTTTTTCAAAATGAAAGCTTACGATTCGGCTCGTGCAGTTTACGATACATTATTAACTTGGGATCTAGATTCTTCCGAAGTAGCATTAATTCAATTAAGAAAAAAATGGTTTCCCGTTACAGGTATTAAAGCTGCTCTTGAATCCTTTCCCAATTATATAGGGTTTGCTCCTTCGGCAGCATTCTATTCCGATGTACTTGGTTTCAGGTACTTTAACGCAGGCGGAAGATTAGAACTCGGCGTTTCAAAAGTTTTAGCGGTAGGGGCTTCTTTCGATAGAACCTACATTGAAAACAGTACCGATTCCAGACCTTTTAGTTCTATTAAAGGATATTTGTTCTTTAATTTTAATAAGAATCTTCGTGCTACTCTCGGTTACGGAAAAATAAATACACCCGGATTCAAAGCAAAAAATGAATTTCAGTTGAATGCTAAATATGAGATTAAAAATGAAGGCGGACTAACTGTAAATTATCTTTATACTTTTGCCGGAGCTATTTTATATTCCCCGTTTTTGGTAGAATTAAATAAACGTTTCGGAGTACATTATTCGAAACTGGAAGGTTTTTATTATCATCATCCAATGAGATTAAAATTTTCCAGTTATTATCAATATATGGATATTGAAGATGTGAAAATACATAATCAAGGAAATGATTTGCAACTTAGAGTTGGATATATTTTTAATAAAAGCCTAATTGCAGGATACGAATTCTTTTATCAAAATTATAAATATCCAACCAAACTTTATTATTCACCAAGTGACTATGAATCGCACAGTGCTTGGGCAGAATGGATAATTAGAAATTCAGATTATTTTAGATTTACTATTATCGGCAAACTTGGATATGTATTAAAAGGAAGTTATGTTTTAAGGGAACTTGCAGCAAAATCGTTATATCATCCGTTTGATGGTTTTTCTTTTGAAGCCTTACTTACTCTTGGCAGTACTTATAGAGATGATGCCAGTTATAATTTTGTTTCCGGCAGAATATCTTTTTACTGGAGTCTTTAATGATTTAGAGCCTTATAAAATCAATTATTTTTTCGATAATGTTGAAAATTCGGAATTTGATTAGTGTATGTCCGGTTAAACGTTGATCAGAATTTTTATATTATCGGGGAAAAATGAATTCACAATTTCTAAAAAAAAAATCACTTGAAAAAAATCTTAATGTTTTAAATTACATTTCAGATGCGGTTTTTATAATTGATAAAAATGCTTCTATCCATTACATAAATAATCAAGCAAAAGAATTATTCGACACCAGAGAAAAACAGTTAATAGGAAAAAATATTTATTCGATTCTTAAGCTCGAATTTTTATATGATCTTTCCCCCAATTTATTTAATTCAAACTCAAACAATCTGCTCGAATCATTTTTCAGTAAAAAAAAACCTTCTATTACAAGTAATGTTGCTTTAAACCGAAAAGACGGACTTAAATTTTATGCTGATATTAGTATAAAACCAATCTTAAAAAATAAATCCATTGAAGGGGCGGTTATTATTTTAACCGAGGTTACCGGACGTAAATTAGCTTTTGATTCACTAAAAAGTGAAAAAGAAAAATATGAAAAGTACTTTAATTCCGCTTCTCTTTTTCTGCTTACGATTGATGTTAATAAAAAGATTGTTAGCATAAATAATAAAGGATGCGAGCTTTTAGATTTGCCTAAGGGAAAAATTATTGGCAAGAATTGGTTCCAATCTTTTATTTCTGAAAAATTTAAAAACACATTGGAAAATCAGTTTAAAGATTTAATTTCAAATCCTGAAACAGATGCTAACAAAATTTTTAATACCTTAGAACCGATAGAAATTAAAAGCTCAAATTCAATTCGCCTAATTAAATGGAACTACTCCTCTTTGTTGAATTCCGAAAAAAAAATAATCGGTCTGTTTTGTATTGGTGAAGATGTAACTCAAACAATTGCAACAAATAAAAAACTCATTCACTTCAAAAAAACCTTAGAAAAAGTTACTGAACCAACTGTGTTAATAACTTTAAATAAAACCTTTATTTCGGTTAATAGTGCTTTTGCAAATCTTTTCGGATTAAGTGAAAAGGAATTTGAAAACAAATCCGTTAATTTCAATAAAGATGTAAATGATTTTTTTAATAATCTTGTTCAATATTTTCACGCCGCAAATAAAGGCGAATCAAGTTCATTTAAAATCAATTTTGATTTTCCGAAAACAGGTAAAAAATATTTTATTGCAAGATTAAATCCTCTAATTGATGATCTGGGCAAAGTTGATGTTCTGATTTTTGCGGCAACAGATATTACAAAGGAAATTGAAACCCAAAAAAAATTAGAAGAGAGCGAAGAAAGGTACCGCATATTAGTGGAATCTTCTCCAACTCCAATAATAGTGCACGCGGAAGGAAAAATTGTATTTGCCAATAAAATGGCTATAAAAACAATACATGCCAAATCTTTAAGCGACATAATCGGGCAACCAATATTTAATTTTGTACATCCCGATTCAATTGAAACGG
>CAZCBD010000120.1:0-8822 GCA_964496755.1 uncultured Melioribacteraceae bacterium | reverse complement strand
ATTTTGCATAAAAAATTTATTGATATGTGTAATAAATCTTTCATGTTGTTACTTATTTTTATCGAAAACTTCTTTAAACGTATTTTTTAATGTTTGTAATATTGTGAGAGAAATATCCGTATCTCCTTCTCTCATTTTATCTTGCACAAATTGGTATAAACGTAGCAAATCAACCGAAATCTTCTTCAAATCTTCTCTATCAAACCTTAATGCCGAAATTAAAACACCTATTGCATTATTGGTTTTTTCCATATCTCCTTTTTTGCAGGAAGTGATGGCAAAATCAAAAATTTTTAATACTAATTCCGGCTGACTTGCATTCTCAATTTCATGCTTAATGTATTTACCGGCCATGTTCGTTGATTTATATGTAGCATTTGTGTACATATCTTACCTTTTATAATTAGCCGAATAATTGCAAAATTTGTTGTGGTGCAACATTTAATTGTGCCAACATTGCCGTGGCAGATTGTTGTAAAATCTGACCTCGTGTGGAGTTTAATTGTTCCAAAGCAACATCAGCATCAAATAATCTGCTTATACTGGATTGTGCATTAGAAATTGCAACATTTAGAGTATCATCTTTAATATCTAATCTTTGAGTAAAATTACCAATATTTCCTAAAGCAGTAGTAATTGTACTTTTTAAATTGACAATAGTACTATTCAAATTACTAACTTCCGTTACCGAAGAAAGCTGTGCGGTAGTTACACCTGTAAAACTGGCAACTTGATTATTTACGTCAGTAGCTTTTCCCGAACCTGATGATGCCAAAGAGCTGGCAAAATTCAAATTAATTGTATCGCCTGCTTCACCAACTTGAAATACAAATCCTGAGTTTGCCGTTGAATCGACCAATAGCTTGGTGTTATTAAATTTTGTGTTATCAAGAATAGCACTAATTTCCGTTGCCAATGCTTTTATATCATTTTGGATTGAAGTTCTATCGGCTGTCGGATTTAAAGCATCGGAAAGCTTACCTTCAATTTTTGTTATTAAATCATTCAATCCAAGTAGAGCACCTTCGGCTGTGGAAAGTAAATTCTTTGCAGCTGCAATATTTCCTTGAGCACCCTTCATCACCGCCACTTTACCTTTAAGGGAAGTTCCGATGTTGAAACCGGAAGTATCGTCGGCCACACTTTGAATTCTCTTTCCGGAGGCAATTCGTAATTGGGCTTTTGTTGCTGCTTTGTTTGCCGTAGCTAATTGATGATACGCTTTCAAAGCATCAATGTTTGTGTTTACTCTGAATCCCATCTCGACTCCGTTTATGTTAGTTTGTTTTTAGTTAATTGTCTTTTCTAAATATTCTTTTATTCTGAAAACAACATCAGACCAGTTTCCAAACTCGGTTTGTTTAACTAAGGTTATATCAGGATACCATAAGCTTTTCCGTTTTTTTTCTTTCCAGCGCCAATCGTATCTTGATGACAACATTAAATAAGTTGTTTTGCCTAATGCACCCGATAAATGTGCTACAGAAGTATCAATACTTATCATGCAATCCAACTTACTAATAATTGATGCAGTTTCATCAAAACTTAAAAGAACTTCGGATGCATCAACAATATTCTTTTCCTGCAGAAGATTTTTTTCTTCTTCGGATACATCCTTTTGCAAACTAACAATTTGAGTGCCATTTAAATTTAATACGGGAAGTAAATCAATTAATTTTGCCGAACGATAAAAATTTTCGAGCGGTTGCCTGCCTTTCCAAACTATTCCGATTTTATATTTGTCCGTTTTTAGCAAGTTTTCCAACTTTTTGTTAAGCGACGGAATTAAATATGGCGTTTGGGAAGGTAGTATATTTAATGATATTTTGAACAAATTAGGAATGCTTAGTAATGAAATATAAAAGTCATAATCAATTTGTTTTTCATTGAAACTATCTTTGGGAATAATTTTGTCGATATATGAACAATTAGCCAATAATCTAACCAAAGATTGATGGCAAACCAATATTATTTTTCCACCAAAATTTTTTAAATACGGTAAAAATCTAACAAATTGAATGGTATCACCAAATCCTTGTTCATCGTAAACTAATATATAACTATTTGAAATGCCACCGATATTTTTTAATTCCGGTTTAGAAAGCAGTATTTTCGGATATTCTTTTTTGAGTTTTCGTGTTTCGTATAGCTCCCATCCTTTTAAATACTCTCCTTTTTTCAGGTACAAAAGAGACAAATTAAATTCAGCCGAATTTTTATTAAATTCTTTTTTAATTGCAGTTTTTAATAATTCTTCCGCCTCATCTAATTTTCCTTTTGCATCAAGTATATTTCCTAAGTTTAGATAAGATTCGGCAAAATCAGGATAATTATCAATTATTTCTTTAAAAATAATTTCCGCCTCATCAAATTTACCCATATAACCCTTTACTATACCCAATGTATTTAATAAATCCAAGCTTATAATTTCCAACGGCAATACCGATTCAATAACTTTTTCGGCATCTTTGAATTTGCGTTCTTCAAGCAGAATGTGAGCAATATTATTGTAAATACCTGCTTCCTGAGGTTTTATTTCCAACAATTTTTTATAACAGCCTAAGGCGTCTGATAATTTTTTTTGAATTTGATATAAATAGGCAAGTCGGAAAAGTACATCTATCGATTTCGGATTTTCCAATAAATAATCCGTTAAAACTTTTTCCGCCGAATTATAATTTCCTGAAATAATAAATTCGTGTGCTTTATCTAAAACTTCTTTTTCCATTTCTTTATAAAATTTGATTTAGTAATTGTTCGGCGCTTTTTTTCCAAGTGAAATTTTTCAAATCTTTTCCCGCTTGTTTACCAATATTTCTTATTTCATTTCTATTCAAATATGCATATTCCAGTTTTTCTACTATTTCATCAAAATCCGGCTCATACCACCGAGCTATTTTTTTATTGTTAGAATATCTTTCAAAACTTTTCATTGTAAATATCGGCAATGAGTTTTCTTCGGTCAAAATATCTTTATGCCCCGTATTATAGGAGGCAATCACCGGTTTTCCGCAAGCCATATATTCCATCATTACTAAATTTGTTCCACCTTCGCATCTATTGGGAAAAATCCCAATATCGGTTTTCAAATAAATTTCCGGTAATTTATTGTTTTGAATTAATTCCAATGTTATAACTCTGTTTAAATCCAACCCATTGATTTTATATAAATGCATCATTATTTCTTGCCAAGAATTTCCCTGCAAATCGAAATTAAAATTTTTGGCTTCGGCCATAAACCTCATGGTATTTGGCCACATATTGTACCAAGCATTAATTAAAATTACATTCGGATATTTATCCTGCAAAATTTTTACCGCCCGTAAAACCAAATCCTGACTTTTTCTTAATTCGAATTTTCCGCCGGAAAATATGACAAATAAATCGGTTTCCTCTTTGGGGGGCAGCGGGTAAAAAATTTCCGGGTCAATTCCTTGAATCAGAATTCCACTATTGTTTATTCCTCTTTCTTCCATCTTGGTTTTGCACCAAGTTGAACCGGCTAAAATTAAGTCATATTTTTTTGAATTTTCGATGGATTTATCCGGCAATTCGTTTTCAAAAAAAGTGTATCCGAAATTTTTATTTCCTCTAATATTTGTAATGCTCTCAAAATTCAACCCGGTCAATCCGTGAAAAACAATTCCTTCAACATTTTGAGGTTCCGATTTATCATTTTCAAAATCCCACACCTTAACATTCGAATATAATTTAGGAACCTCTTTTTTAAAATATTTGCTACATACACCCCAACCAAAGTTCTCCCCTTTGCTTAAAGCTAAATATAACGTCCGATCTGAATTATTCACTTTTACAAATTCCGTTTCTTTTTTTGAATTATTTACTTTTGAATTACTTGCTTTTGTTTTCTTTTCGGTTGCCAAAAAAAATTGTTTTCTGAAGTTAACAATTTCATTTCTAATTTCAACTAAACTTTCCGACCAATTGTTTAATTTTTTTTGTCTGAAAATTTCTATTGAATCGTACCACAAAGTATTCTTTTTATTAATGCCCCATTTCCAATCGGCAACAAACGGTAATAATAAAAATGTTTTTTTTCTTACCGAACCTGCAATGTGAACCAAAGAAGTATCGACGGTAACAATTAAATCCATTGCTTTTACAGCCCTTGCAGTAGGCAAAAAGCCATTTAGATATTCATTGATTATTTTCACATTGTGCAGTTGCAAAAACTGTTTTTCTTTTTCAGTGGCATCAAATTGAAACGAATAAAAATCCACATTTTTAATTGCCAATAATGGTTCAATTAATTCCAAAGACAAGAATCTGTTTAAAAGTTTTTTATTCGATTCATTTCCCCGCCAGCAAAGCCCGATTTTCAGATTCTTGTTTTTTTGTAGTTTTTCATTCGGCTCTATTTCGGAAAAATATTTATCAACCGGAGGAATTGTATTTTCAATGGTTTTAAATATAAACGGTAAACTCATAATCGGGATTTGACAATCGTGAAATACGGAAACGGATTTATCGGGATTCATTTCGATTATTTCATCAAAATTATCGGAAAGTTCAAACAATGGGATTAAACTTTTCCGAGCTTCAAAAATCACCTTTCCGGCTAAAGGTTTTACCAGTTTTAAATAGCGCGAATATTGAATAATATCGCCTAATCCCTCGTCGGCATAAACATATAATACTTTGTTTTTAATAGGCTCGCCATTCCAACGCGGAGTTTTCATCATTCTAAATTTGCCGTCGCCGATTTTAAATCTTTCTTCATAAAGCTCGAACCCTTTTAAATAATTGCCTTTTGCTAATTTTATTAAAGAGAGATTAAACTTTGCTTTTGTATTATTCGGATCATTTTTTAGGATTTCAATTAAATATTTTTCCGCTTCGGAAAATTTCCCCTGCTCATAATTTAATACTGCAATATTCAATAATAATTCGAAATCATTGGGTTTCTGACTAAATACTTGCATAAAATATTTCTCTGCTGTTTTATAAAATCCCACTTCGGAAAATAAAACAGCAAGATTAGAATAAAGTTTGGCATTATTGGGCACCTGCATTTTTAAATTTAATAAAATTAAAAATGCTAAATCGAAATATTCCAAATTGAATGCCACCGAAGCCGCAAGCAAATTTCCATCTGCCGAAATATTCCCACTTTCTGCAATCTCGGTTAAAATACTTTCAACCTCCTCGTCGTTATTAAGCGCAGATTTCAACTTTTGAAATAATCCGGAAGAATTACAATTTTCTTTTTTAGACAAATTTATTTCAACTTTAGAATTTTTATTAATTTCATTTTTTCCAACAAAATCTAAAATTTCTAATCCCACAGCGTTAAAAGAAGATACGAGTACGGATATATGTTTCTTTTTGTCCGAATCATTAAATTTTAAATTGAAATATTTTAACGCTGAATAAAATTTATTTTGTTTTAATAGTTTTTGGAAATCCGCATTTAAATACAATTGCGAATTAATTTCATTAACCAAAAAAGTAAAAACATTCTCCCAACTATTGGTTTCTTTCCAGATAACATTTACGGAATTATACCAATTAACAGGTTTTTCTTTTGTGCCCCAACGCCAATCCGGTTTTTCAGAAAGCAATAACAAAGTTCGAACCCCAAGCGCACCACAAAGATGCGAAAGATAAGTATCAACAGTAATTACCAAATCCAGATTCTTTGTTACTGCGGCAGTATTTAAAAAATCCTCTTGAACAATTTTAATTTCCGCTTCAATCAGTTTTTGTTTTTCACTCTTGGTTAAATCAAATTGCAACGAGATAAAATCGGCATCAATTTCATTTTTTAATTTTAAAAAATATTCAAGTTTAATTGAGCGAAATTCATCGGAAGCATTTTCCGAACTTCCTTTCCAAACAAATCCTATTTTAATTTTATCATTATCTCGTCTTATTTTTCCCGACCATTTTTCTATCAACAACTCTTTAACATCTAAATATTTATCCTTGAAACAAATTTCTTCGGGATTTAATTTTAGTATATTCGGAATACTACAGGGGAAAATCTGATAATCCGCATCAACCTTTTGAAACTCTTCTTTAATTATAATTTGATTAATAAACTTTTGATTTTCGAACAATGGAGCTATTCTTTTTTTTGATTCAAAAATTATTGCGGCACCTTTTTGGAAAAACAATTTTGCAAATCTGGAAAACTCAATAGCATCACCAAAACCCTGCTCCCATCTAAAAATTATTTTTTTTTGTTTAACATTTTCACCCTGCCAAAAGGATATATCCGAAAATTTGGTTTTATATTCTTTTTTTTGCAAACGGACTTCGTAATTTTCCCAACCTTCTTTCCACTTACCCAAACGAATTTGCAACAATGCCAAATTCCATTTTGCGTCAAAATGATTCGGATTAATTTCTACTACTTTTATATAATTCTTCAGTGCTTCCTGAAAATTATTTTGCAATTCATATACGACCGACAAGTTATAAATTGCATCGGTATTTTGAGGATTTAATTCGATTACTTTCAGAAATTTGTTTTTAGAAGCTGATAATTTATTTTGAACTCTGAATATTATTCCCAAATTATAATGAGCTTTTTCAAATTCAGGATCAATCTTAATTACTTTTGCATAAAAATTTTCAGCTTTCAATAAATCATTTTTTTTATGGTAAAGAGTAGCAATATTAAATAATGCTTCTACATTGTCGGGATCCAATTCTAAGGATTTAAGGTAATTAGATTCTGCTTCTTTAATTTTGCCCAATTTGGTTTGAATTAAAGCAAGCAATGAGATAATCTCGGATGTTGGCTTTATTTCTATAATCCCAGAACATATCTTTTCCGCCTCAACAAAATTATTGTTTTTGAAATACTCATTGATTTTTTTTAGCGAAATTTGAATTTCCGCATTGGGATTATTTTTGTCGGAATGGAATTTTTCCATTTTCAGTCAATTAATTTATTGCGGATTGATTTCATTCTATCAGTTACGTTCGGAAAGTCCGTAAACATCTCAAGGCTGTTGTCTATTAATGAAATTGCTTTTTCGGTTTTACCCATGTTAACATAAAGTGAAAGTAAAATTAAAATTAATTGCGGATCAATCTTATTTTGTTTTAATGCCAATTCAAAAAGCTCCAGCCCTTTTTCCAATTTATTTATTGAAGTATAAAATTTTCCGCAAAAAAATAAATACGAATAATCATCTTTAAAATATTCGAAAATTGCATCCAAAACTTTCTCTGTTTCATTCGGATTTGAGTAGGCGGAAACAAGATTATTCAATAATTCAAACTTGAAATATTTTTCTAAGTTCGGAAGATTTTTGGGTAAAATAGTTTTTTTTTCGAATAATATTTGAATAAACTCAAAGTATGATTTTTCCTCTTCACTTGTCAGATAATTTTCGGCTTCCTTTTGAAAATATCTAAAAAACTCAATATCCTTCATAAAAACAGCTATTTGTAAGGACCTGAGAATTATATCACGGGGATTTAGAATAAAATCGTATTGATTTGTACGATTACCTTCATATAGTTTTAAATTACGTTGGTATGCTTCGGTAAAATATTTTTTTGCCAAACTATAATTATCTTTTTTCAATTCAACTTCCGAAGCAATAAGTTTCAGCAAATGATGTTCGGAATCTATTTTAAATCCTTCCTGTAAATAGAATTCAGATTTTTCTAAATCATTTTTTTCATTATAATAAGCAGCTAAAAATCGGTGGCAATGCAAACGCAAATCGGCATCTAAATTTTCATCTGCAACAGCATCAAGCAAAAAAGGAAGTGCTTCTTCTTTTTTGTTTAAAACCATGTAAGTTTGTGAAATTTGGAATGCATTGTATGCAGATTTATTTTGCACATAATCGGCCAAAAGTATATCTAGGTTTCTTTGTGCCTTTTTCCCCAAATCTTCTTTTTTAATGTCATAGCCCAAGTGAACTATTTCTATTTTAGAATCAAGAATTGAATATCCGTTTTTATTTAGTGATGTTTCAATTTGTTCATGAACTTTTCCGGTAAATTCTATTTTATCGGAATTTCGAAATAATCTTACATAGTGCATAATGTTAGTATTGCCGACCGCATCGGAGGGGCTAATCACATTGCATCTAAAGCCGATTTTATCGGTTGTGGCGGAAATTTTTTTTAACACGATTCTTGAATCGGCCGTTAATCTTTCATCGGCATCAAGATATAAAATCCAATTGCCCGTGGATTTTTTAAGTGCGTAATTTCTTGCAGCCGAAAAATCGTTTATCCAATTAAAATGAAAAATCTTTGCGCCGTATTTTTTTGCAATTTCCAAAGAATTATCGGTGGAGCCTGTATCAACAATAACAATTTCATCAACACAATCTTTAACCGATTCCAAACATCCGGCCAAATAATTTTCTTCATTTTTAATTATCATACTTAGTGTAATCAAATTTTCTCCTAATTTAGAAGACTGTTATCATCTTCGGCCAAACCCAAAACTCTATTCACTTTAGCCAACCCTGCATGAGCAAAAGCATTATCTTTATTGCTTTTAACCGCCCATTCATACATTTGTTTGGCGGCAGCGTCGTTTCCTTCTTCAAAAAATACTTCGCCAAGTCCGGCGGCAGCTTGTGAGCTTTCGGGTATCAACTCTAAAGATTCTTCAAAATATTTTTTTGCTTCAATGGGTTTATTCAAATTTAAAAAATTAAATCCTAAGAAATTATCAATTTTAGATAAAGTATCGGCAGAATCTTCCTTTGCAAATGTTTCATTCAGTAAACTGCGCGCCACCAACAAACCTTCAATTGATTTTTCGTAATCTTTATTTGCAAAATATTCGTAAGCATTATTTATCAATTCATTTATTTTAATGC
>CAZCBD010000119.1:0-8850 GCA_964496755.1 uncultured Melioribacteraceae bacterium | reverse complement strand
CGATTAGCTTTTTACCATTGAACTTTTCATCACTTCTTACTAAATTTTCATTTAATCTAAAAAAAAAGAGGCTGACTTGGTTTCAGATAAAATCGTACAAAAATTAAATTCCATTGAAGTTATTTTTACAGATGTGGATGGCGTTTTAACCGATGGAGGGCTTTATTATAACAGTAAAGGTCTCGAATTAAAAAAATTTAATGTTAAAGATGGGATGGGCGTTATCAGATTAAGAAACGAAGGATTTAAAGTTGGAATAATTTCATCTGATGATTCTGAAATTATAAAAGTACGGGCTGCAAAGTTAAATATGGATTTTATAATTACAGGTTGTTTTGAAAAAGAGAATTATTTAAAAGATTTTTGCGAAACAGAACAAATAGGTTTTGAAAATGTTGCCTATATTGGTGACGATGTGAATGATCTGGAAATTATAAAATTGGTTGGGTTTAGTGCTGCACCTGAAGATGCTGTTGCTGAAATTATTTCTTCGGTGGATTATGTTTGTAGAACAAAAGGAGGAACAGGAGCTTTTAGGGAATTTGCAGATTTAATACTTGCATGTAAATAAATAATATTATTTTGCGACAATATTTTGAATTAATAATTAATGCAAAATAGTAATAATGTTAAAACGATTATTAAAACTTATAATTGCAACTCTTTTGGCAATAGTTTTAATCCTAGTGCTTCAAAAAGTTGGGTTTAATTTAACCAGAATAGCTGATGGAGTTTCTAATAATTTGGATTCGTTTCAAAAAATATTAATTGATTACTCCGATGATTTGAATAAATCAGGTGGAATAATTGCAAGTTTTTATTCACTGTTAAAAGGATTGGCATTTTATTTAAAAGAAATTTTTATTGGGTTAATTGCTTTTTTGGTTTTAAGATTAATTTATGCATATTTAAGATAGAATTAAACTGAAACAGAAACTATTAATTGGGTTGAAAATGAAGTTACTTGCAGTAGAAGATAATCGTGAAGATCAAAAATTTCTTCGCTTCTATTTAAGAAGAAATTTTGAAGTTGATGTTGTTGATTCGGCAGATGAGTTTTTTGAAAAATTTAATTCAAACGAATATGAAGTTTTATTATTCGATATTTCTATTCGAGGTGAATTAACAGGAATTGATTTAATTCGTGAAGTTCGCGAAAAATTAAAAAGTAAGATTCCTATTGTAGTGCTAACAGCACATGCTTATGCCGGTGAAAGAAATGAAGCTTTCAATGCAGGAGCAAATTATTTTTTGGTGAAGCCAACACCCCGCGACGAATTAATGGAAACAATTTTAAAGGCTGTAGATGAAAAAGAAAAATTCTAAAAAGACAACACTACATACTGAATATGCTTCAGCCGAAAGAGTGTCAAAAGAAGAACTTGAAAAAGAAATTAAAGATGTTGCTTCACTTTCGTTTATTTCGGAAATATATAACGCTGTTTCGGAGATTGTTTTAATTTTAAACAAGTATCGTCAAATTGTATTTTATAATGATAATCTTGTTAAAATGCTGGGTAAGGGTGAAGAATATGTGCCTTATGGAAAACGCCCGGGTGAAGCTGTTGATTGTGTACATGCTATTGAAAGTGAAGGTGGATGTGGAACAACCGAGTTTTGCAAAACTTGTGGGGCAGTGAATTCTATATTACAAGCACAGAAAGGAGAAAAGAATGAAAAAGAATGTAGAATTATTCAGACTGCCACAGGGAATGCTCTTAACCTTTCGGTTCAATCTACCCCAATTAAATTGAATGGAGAGGAATGTACAATTTTTTCTGTAAAGGATATCAGTCATGAAAAAAGGCGGAAACTTTTGGAAAGAGTTTTTTTTCATAATATTCTTAATACGGCAGGTGCGGTAAGGTCTATATCCGAATTGCTTTATGATGCTTCGGAAGAAGAATTGGTTGTTTTTCGGAGAATGATATATGAGGGTTCCGATAGGTTAATTGAAGAAATTCAAAGTCAACGTGATTTAGTATCGGCAGAAAATAATGATTTAACTTTATCAACTTCCGAAATTAATATTAAAAACTTTCTTGAGAATCTAATTGCCTTTTATCGTGTGCACGAAGTAGGCAAAGACAAAATTATTAAATTGGATGAATTTGCCGAAGATCTAAAAATTATTTCTGATAAAACTATTTTGGCAAGGGTAATTGGAAATATGATTGAAAACGCTTTAGAGGCTTGTAATATTGGGGAAATTGTAACTGTTGGAGCAATTGTTGAAAATGAAAAAGTAACTCTATGGGTACACAACCCTACTTTTATTCCACGCAATATTCAATTGCAATTATTTCAAAGAGCTTTTAGTACAAAAGGACAGAATAGGGGAATCGGTACTTATAGTATGAAGCTATTTTCGGAAAGATTCTTAAATGGTGAAGTTACTTTTATGTCGTCGGAAACCGATGGAACGATTTTTAAAGCAACTTATCCGAAAATTCTTACCACTAAAAATGATTATGATATTACTTAGCTTGTTTGAATTAAAATTAAATATACTTACCTTTACTAAGTCTAAATAATAAAAAGTGAGAATGCAATGGCAGAAATTAAATTAAATGGAAACCCGGTTAATACTATAGGAACATTGCCGGAAAAGAATTCATTAGTCAAAGATTTTAAATTAGTAGCCGGTGATTTATCTGAATTATCATTAAACAATTTCACGGGGAAAAAGAAAATTTTAAATATAGTTCCTAGTTTGGATACAGGCGTGTGTGCTGCTTCTGCAAGAAGATTCAATGAAGATGCTTCTAATTTAGAGAATGTCGAAGTTTTGGTGATTTCAAAAGATTTGCCTTTTGCGCAAAAAAGATTTTGCGAAACAGAAGGGCTTAAAAATGTAATTGCTTTATCGGCTTTTAGGAGTGAATTCGGCAAAGACTATCAGGTTGAAATTACAGATGGCCCATTGGCCGGGTTACTTTCACGCGCAATCGTAGTTCTTGATGAAAATAATAAAGTTATGTATACTGAACAGGTTGCTGAAATTACACAAGAACCAAATTATGAAGCTGCTTTAAATGCAGTGAAATAATAAGTATAAAAAATTAAATTTTTAAGCTGTCTTCGGGCAGCTTTTTTAATTTTAAATAGAAAAATAATTTTTTGGGTTTGTATAAGAAAACAATAGTAGTTTATAGTAATAAACATTTGTAATAAGATGTGTTTAAGAAAAAAACCCTACAAAAAGTAGGGTAATTTATTCTAGTAGCGGGGGCAGTCCGTCGGTTGACGGATTGAACCTACAACCAAAGTAAAAAGAACAGTGAGAGTAATAAATATTTGTAATAAGATGTGTTAACAAAAAATAAAAAACCCTACGAAAAGTAGGGTAATTTATTCTAGTAGCGGGGGCAGGACTTGAACCTACAACCTTCGGGTTATGAGCCCGACGAGCTACCAATTGCTCCACCCCGCGATGTAAAAGATCAACTCAATTGAGGATACAAATGTAAAAATACTTTTAAACAATGTCAAATTTATATTACCCCGACAAAGGTTTTTGTAAAGTGAATTTAATAAGTGATAATATATTTTAATTTCAAAATTTTGTAATTTAAAAATTCAATAAAAAAAAGAAAAACATGAATTCAAAAGTAGAAAAATATTATCAAGAAAAATCACATAAAAAACTACGTTACGAACCCACTGAGAAAATTTCGATAATACAAGTTGACAATTTCCCAGAGCTTGGCAAATTAACTGCACTAAGGTTTATAGAATGGGCGCAAGAAAACCCGAATGGTGTAGTTTCATTACCAACAGGGAAGACCCCCGAACATTTTATCAAATGGGTAAAAAAAATTATTAACGAATGGGATACGGACTTTGTTCAAAATATTTTAACTGAAGTTGGATTTGAAAATAAAAGTAAACCTAATTTATTTAACCTACGATTTGTTCAAATTGATGAATTTTATCCAATTGATTCGCATCAGCATAACAGTTTTTATTATTACATTTCTAAATATTACTTCAAGGATTTAGGGCTTGATCCGGAGAAAGCATTATTTATGAATATTAATAATATCCCAACACCTGATGATTTACCATTAGCTGAAATTTTTCCTGATAATATTGTGGATTTATCTTTACGTACACGATTTGCGACAAATAAATTAGAACGTTTGCAAAAAAGATGTATAGAAATGGTAGATCAGTTTTGTACCGAATACGAAGCAAAAATAAGAGATATGGGAGGAATTGATTTTTTTCTTGGCGGCATTGGGCCGGATGGGCACATAGGCTTTAATGTAAAAGGAAGCGATCATTTTTCAACGACAAGATTAATCCCAACCAATTATGAAACGCAAGCCGCGGCCGCTGCAGATTTAGGTGGAATTGAAATAGCAAGAAACAGATTGGTAATAACAATCGGATTAAACACTATTACATACAAACCGGATGCAATTGCCATAATTATAGCTGCCGGCGAAGGAAAGGCTAATATAGTACGTGATTCCGTACAACTTGATTCAACTAATCACTATCCTGCTTCGGCTCTTCATAAACTAAAAAATGCCAGGTTTTATTTAACCAAGGGTTCAGCTTTCAGATTGGAAGAACGAAGATATGATGATATTCAGAAAGCAAATGAACTAACACAAGAAACAATAGATAGAGTTTTATATAACTTAGTTGTTAAAGCTCAAAAATCATTATCCGAATTAACAGATGATGATTTAAAAAACGACAAATTTGCTTCTTTGATTTTAGAAAAGACAGGCAAAGCAACGAAAGAGTTAACGGAAGATTTAAAGTTAAGAACAATTTCCAAATTAAAAAAAGGAGTTGTTTCAATTACTAATCAAGTGTTTTTACATACGGCTCCGCACCACGATGACATAATGCTTGGGTATTTAAATTATTTAAATCACTTGGTCAGAGATCCGAGCAATACTCATCATTTTTCTTATTTTACCAGTGGATTCACTGCCGTTACAAATCATTATATGTTAAAAATCTGTGAGCATACAAAAAAGACAATTGAATTAGGTGTATTTGATAAAAGATTTGAAGTCGGATACTTTGAACCGAATTTTATTGAAGGTAAAAACCGAGATGTAAGTTTATATCTTGATGGCATTGCTGCAAGAAGCAGATCTATTAAAGATGAAGCGGTAAGTAGAAGATTAATCCGTAATTTAGTTCAAATTTATGACGAGGATAACCCAATTTACCTAAAGGATAGAGTTATTGAATTAATAAATTACTTTAAAACACAGTACCCCGGCAAAAAAGATATTACGCATGTTCAAAAATTAAAAGGAATGATGCGCGAGTGGGAAGTTGAAATTCTTTGGGGACATTATGGATTTGGTGTTGAAAATATTACACATCATAGATTAGGATTTTATCAGGGAGATATTTTTACCGAAAATCCTGAAATGGAAAGAGATGTGCTTCCCACGGTTGAGCATTTAAGACAGATTAAACCGACAATTGTAACGGTTGCACTTGATCCGGAAAGTAGCGGACCTGATACTCACTATAAGGTAATGCAATGCATTTCCGAAGCATTAAAAATTTATAAATCCGAAAACCCGAAACTTGAAATTGAAATATGGGGATATCGCAATGTTTGGTCGCGGTTCCATCCGGCCGAAGCTAATATAATAGTTCCCGCAAGTTTAAATTCATTTGCAATTATGAATGATATTTTTAAAAATAGTTTTGGTTCGCAACGCGATGCAAGTTTTCCAAGTTGGGAATTCGATGGACCTTTTAATATTTTATCACAAAAAATATTAGTTGAAAATTATCAAACAATAAGACGTTCGCTGGGCAAATATTTTTTTCTAAAAAGTAAAAACCCAAGATTTAGGAACGCCAAAGGTGTATTATATTTACGAAAATTAACTTTGGATGAGTTCCATAAATATTCATTAGATTTAAAAAAATTAACAGAAATTTATTAAAATGATTTCAACATTATTGATAAAAGATTATGCTTTAATTGAAAAAATTGAAGTTGAATTTGAACGAGGATTAAATATTATTACCGGAGAGACCGGCGCCGGGAAATCAATATTGATAGGGGCCCTTGGCCTATTGCTTGGCGAAAGGGCTAATTCTTCAATTGTTCGCAAAGGAGCTCTAAAAGCAATTATAGAAGGTACTTTTGATGTGAGTGTAAACAATAAAGTTGAAAGACTTTTAACTCAAAATAATTTTGATTATGAAAATCAATTAATTATACGTCGTGAAATTTCATCAAAGGGAAATAATAGATGTTTTGTTAATGATACGCCGGCCTCTCTTCAATTTGTAAAATATTTGGGCGATTTACTGATTGATCTTCATGGGCAACACGAACATCAATCTTTATTAAAAACCGACCAACATATTTTATTTTTAAATGAAATATCGGATGAAAAAAATAAGGTCGTTGAATTTCAAGATCTGCTAAATAATTTGAATAAAAAAGTGCAGACACTGAATGAGTTAAAACAACAAGAAAAGCTGCTTTATGAAAAAAAAGAATTGTATGATTTTCAATTGAAAGAGATTGATGAAGTATCTCCTAAAGTTAACGAAGATGATGAAATTGAAAATCAAATCTGTAAGTTGGAAAACGGAGAATATATACTAACTTCAACTTCTATGATTTATAATGCACTGTATGATTCGGAAGAAGCTGTAATTGCCACATTAAATACAATTCTAAAAAAAATTTCCGAGCTTTCATCCGTAGATAAAGTTTTTTTGGAAACGGAAAAAGATTTTAGTAATGCATTGCTGATTATTGAAGATATTGCGGAATTTGTTCGCACCTATAAAGATAGGATTGAAATTGATCCGGAACAATTAGAAGAATTAAGACTTCGCTCAACTATTTTAAAAAGATTGAAAAAGAAATATGGCGCTACCATTAAAGCCGTAATTGAATACAGAAATGAAATTGAAAAGAAAATTGAACTAAGCGAAAATTTTTCGGAACGTATTAATTTAATTCAAGATGAAATATTTCAACTTCGAAAAAAACTCGGAGAAGTTGGTGGAGAAATTTCAATTGAACGAAAAAAGACAGCAAGCGAAATTGAAAAAAGAATTGAGGAAAGTTTAAGGTATTTAGGAATGCCTGATTCGGAATTTAAAATTAAGTTTTTAACAAAGGAAGCTGTTGATTCGAATTTTTTAATTTTTAATGAAAAAGAATTGGCATTTAATAAATATGGATTCGACTTTGTAGAATTTCACATAAAAACCAATGCCGGCGAGGATCTGTTACCGCTTTCAAAGATTGCTTCGGGGGGGGAAATCTCAAGAATAATGTTGGCCTTAAAAACAATTTTAGCAAAAAATGATAAGTTGCCACTACTTGTTTTTGATGAAATAGATACGGGTGTTAGCGGTCGTATTGCACAAAAGGTTGGATTGGAACTAAAAAAACTTGCTAAGTTTCATCAAATAATTGCAATAACACACTTACCACAAATTGCGGCTTTGGCAGATGTTCATTTTACTGTAGAAAAGGAAAATTCAAATAATCGTGTAACAAGCAAAATAAAAAAACTAAATATTGAAAATCGAATAACAGAAGTTGCAAAATTAATTAGTGGTCAGGAAATCACCGATGCAACTTTGGATAGTGCCAAGCAATTAATGAATATTCAAGGAACAATTTGAAAGACCTTGCCTTATACATTCATATTCCTTTCTGTCATCACAAATGTATTTATTGTGATTTTTATTCACTCACCGATTTAAATTTAATAGACAAATTTGTAGAAGCACTGATATGCGAAATCAATTATTATGCAAAAAAATATTCTCGAGATTATAAAATAATAAGCATTTTTTTTGGTGGCGGAACCCCGTCAATTTTATCTGTAAAACATTTCGAATTAATTCTTGCTGCCATTTGCAAAAACTTTGTTCTTAAAACCGGTATTGAAATTACTATCGAATCGAATCCCGGAACAATAGATTTACAAAAACTTAAAGAGTTTAAAAAAAATGGTGTTAATAGAATTAGCATTGGCATTCAATCTTTTGATGATAATGAACTTGAGTTTTTAACCAGAATTCATGATTCGAAACAAGCAATAGATTCGGTGCTAAATGCAAATAAGGTCGGTTTTAAAAATATCAATATCGATTTGATCTTTGGATTACCAAAACAAAATTTAAAGAGTTGGAAATACAATTTGGAAAAAGCGATTCAATTGCCAATTACTCATGTTTCCGCTTATAGTTTGATTATTGAAGAAAATACAAAACTATTTGATTTGATAAAAGATGGTAGAGTTAAAAAACAAGATGAAAAAGAGGAAGCGGATTTTTATAAAGAAACAATATTATTTCTAACTCAAAATAATTTTCATCAATATGAGGTATCGAATTTTGCAAAGAATGGATTTGAATGTGTGCATAATAACGCTTATTGGCGTTATAAAGATTATATTGGTTTTGGTCCTTCGGCGCATTCATTTTTGGCGACCAAAAGATGGAATAATTATTCCAGCTTAAATAAATTTATAAATTGGAAAAAAATTGATGAAATTATTGAGAATGAAGAAAAATTATCTGCTGACAAAATTCAATTCGAATACATTATGCTTGCCATTAGAAGTAAAGGTTTAAATTTGGTTGAGCTGAAGCGGAAATTTGGTGATGACTGGTTAAATAAAAATCAACAGAAGATAGATTTATACATATCAAAAGGTTTTTTAGTTATTAATAACGGAATATTATCTTTAACATCAGCTGGATATGCAATTTGTGATGAAATTTTAGCTAACATACTTTGATAAATTAAATTGTTTCGGAGGAAATAATTTTTCAGAGGAAATAATTTTTCGGGGGAAAAATGACAAAACAAAATTCAGAAAA
>CAZCBD010000118.1:0-9049 GCA_964496755.1 uncultured Melioribacteraceae bacterium | reverse complement strand
ATTTTATCATTATTTGTTACTTATTTTGCATTTAAATTAATAAACAAAAAAATTGTTTCTCCAATTTTAACAATTAATGAAGTTGCACTTAAAGCTGCAGAAGGAAATACAGACGTTAGAATTAGTTACAGATCCGATGATGAAATAGGTGAACTGGCCGAAAGCTTCTGTACAATGATAAAAAACATAAACGAAACACAACAATTACTTATTGATGAAAAAAACAGCATTCAAAAGAAAATTGAAATAGCAATCGAAGAATCTGAAAAACAACGTGCCTACCTTGCTGAAAATACAAAGAAAATGCTTGAAACAATGGAGCAAGTAAAAAACGGAGATTTAACTACTCAGCTGAAAATAGAAAATCCAAATGATAATATCGGAAAGCTTTTCGCCGGCTTCAATTCAGTTATTCAAAATATTCGAGCCATGATTCGCAGTATTCAAGATTCTGTTGAAGCTACTGCAAGTGCAAGTACCGAAATCAATTCTATTACAAGCGGTATTGCCTCGGGCTCAAGAGAACAAAGCGTTAGAATATCCGAAACCACCGAAGCCGTAAACGATATTGCCAAAGCAATTTTTGAATCCAATAAAAATGCCACCGAAGCTAAAAAAGCTTCTTTACAAGCAGGTGAAATTGCTCAGAAAGGTGGTGAAATTGTTGAAGAAACAATTGAAACGATGAATGAAATTGCAGACATTGTTTCCGAATCAGCTGAAATTGTTATTGAACTTGGCAAAAACAGTGATAAAATAGGTAACATTGCAATGGTTATCGATGACATTGCGGATCAGACAAATTTACTTGCATTAAATGCTGCAATTGAAGCGGCGCGTGCCGGTGAGCAAGGACGTGGTTTTGCTGTTGTTGCCGATGAGGTTAGAAAATTAGCCGATAGAACTACACAAGCCACAAAAGAGATTGCCACTATTATTTCACAAATTCAAAAAGATACAACCGGTGCTGTTAATTCCATGCAAAAAGGAACTGAAGAAGTTGAACTGGGAAAACAAAAAACCCAACGTGCCGGCGTTGCATTAAATGAAATAATACTGAGCACAAAATCTGCAGTTGAATTAGTAACAAATGTAGCCGAAGCAAGCGAAGAAGAAGCCGCTGCCGTTGAACAAATGAGCACAAGCATTGAAAGTATTCGTGTTGTTTCGCAAGAAGCAGCCGAAGGAATGGAACAAATTTCTCTTGCTACTGATGACCTGAGTAAGCTTACTCTTCAGCTACAGGACTTGAGTAATAGATTTATTCTTTCGGAAGAAGAAAAACGAAATAAAAATAATTATCTAACCGAATAATAAAACATAAAAAAGGCTGCATAATTGCAGCCTTTTTTATAAATGCTTTTTCGCTTTTTATTAAAATTTTACTTCCATTGAAAATTTAACCAAAACATTATTTGAATATTCAGATAAATATTTTTTCGTTGTATCATAATCCAAAACCAACCGAATACCCTTTCTTACTGTGTATGCAGCTCCGGCAATAATCTCATTCTGATTTTCCTCGGTAACTTTTTCTCTGGTTATTTTATCATATCTTGCAAATACGGTAAAAACTTTCGGTACTAATTTTAGGTCAACAAAAAAGCTATATCCTTTTAAATTATATGCTTTACCATTTTCAATTGCCTTACCCGAAACCGTTCCCGTCGATTTGAAATACTGTCCGGTTAAAGCAAAATATTCATGATCAAATGTTAACAAAAAAGCATTTAATTTAAAGTCAGGTTCAACAGGTGTATTGCCTTTTCCGAATGAACCGTAATAAGTTAATTGAAGATTTGGCAATAACTCACTTAAGGGCCGTAAAGATAACCTTGCATCAACAATTTTATTAGTGTTTTCTTCAATTCCATGATATCCACTTCCATTATAAATACCCAAAGCAAAACTGCCATATCTACCCGGATAGGCTTTATTGACTTTTCGTTGATAATCTTTGCTAACTTCTCCACCCAATAATCCCGAAAAATTCAAACCATAATCCGTAGTCCCGATTATTTTATTCCTATCCATGAACATGTTTCCTTGAATCCGATATCCATTAATTTTTTGTTCGAACCCGTAAAATGATCTTGGAACCAGACCAACTGTTAAAGTAGGCTTAGAAATAAATCCGAAATTTTTCATTTTATACTTTAATACAAAGTATTTTAATCTGATATTTAGATCGCCTTTATTTTCACCGGAATTATCCAACTTTATATCGGGCGTAACTTTAACACTAAAACCATCTCCAATATCCTTAGTGAAATTAACATACCCTTTTGAAATAGATGTAAATGAAACATCTTTGCCATTACTTTTGCCATTCGTATAATGTAAAAACCATTTTCCCGAAATTTTGACATCACCTTGTGCAAACACATTACTTATAAGCAAACAAAATATCAGTAAAAGAATCTTTCTCATCTTCATATCCTTAAATTTTAAAAACAGGTTTTAAATAGAACTAAAAATGTACTACTTTTCAATATTGAAATTCATTATAAAAAAACTTATTGGGGGGAATTTTAATGAAATATTATTTTTTAACCTTTATCGCTTTTATTTTAATAGCTTGTAATTCCAAGCAAATTCCTGAAATAAAATTAAACTTTAACAATAACATTGGTGTAACCTATGAAGAAACAATTTCATATTATAAACAAATGTCAGAACATTACGAATACGCAAAGTTAATTGAGATTGGCCAAACGGATATCGGTAAACCTCTTCACCTATTCATCCTTTCAAAGGACAAATTATTTAATCCCAACCAAATTCGAAATTCAGAAAAAGCAATCGTGTTTATTAATAATGGAATCCATCCGGGTGAACCCTGCGGACTTGAAGCTTGCTTAAAAATTTCAGATGATATCTTACAAAACAAAAACGGCATGCAAAAAATATTGGATAATACTATAATTTGCATTGTGCCTGTATATAATGTTGGAGGTATGTTACGTCGAAGTAAATTTAACAGAGCCAATCAAAAAACTCCTGTAGAAACAGGCTTCCGCGGAAACGGAAAAAATCTTGATTTGAATCGTGATTTTATTAAAGTGGATTCTAAAAACGCAAAATCATTTGTAAATATTTTCACTACCATACGCCCCGATGTATTTTTGGATACGCATACTACAAACGGTTCGGACCATCAATACACAATTACATTAATCGAACAGCCTCCGGCAACCATGCATCCACTAATTGCAAATTATTTTATTTCGAAAATGAAACCTGCGCTTTATTCGGAAATGAAAAAAACAAAATACGAATTGATTCCATACATAATGCCTATAAACAGAACACCGGATAAGGGTATTACGCAATATATCCCCTCGCCTCGGTTTTCTACCGGATATACAAATTGTTTTAACAACTTTTGTTTCATGACTGAAAATCATATTTTTAAAGATTTTAAAGACCGAGTAAAATCTGTTTATAATTTCATTAAAATTCTTCTGCAATTTTCAAACACCAATGCAAGTGAAATAACACAGATTATCAATAAATCAAATAATGCAACTAAAACACAAACTCAATTTGAAGTTGATTGGCAACCGGATACTACTAACTTTTCTATTTACCGAAACTTTAAAGGCTATGAAGGCAAGTTCAAAACAAGTATACTAACCGGTCAACAGCGTTTTTATTACGACCATTCTTCTCCTTTTACTAAAGACTTGAAATACTACAATTACTTTAACCCTAAAACAATTGTCAGATTACCGAAAAAATATATTATTCCCCAAGCTTGGAGCGAAGTAATTGAACGATTAAAATTGAATCATGTTGCAATGACACAATTACCAAATGACAAAAAAATTAAGGTTGAAGTATTTTACATTTCAAATTTTAATTCTGCTTCACGACCGTATAATGGACATTACAATCATAGAAACACACAAGTAAAAAAGGATACTCAAATTATTCAATATTATAAAGGTGATTATTTAATTGAAACAAATCAGGATTGTAATAAATTTTTAGCTGCTGTTTTGGAACCTACTGCTCCCGATTCATACTTCAATTGGAATTTCTTTGATTCCATTTTAGATCAACGAGAATATTTTTCATCGTATATCTTTGAAGACCGTATTATTGAATTGTTTGATAAAATTCCCGGATTGAAGAAAAAATATTTAAAACGAAAAAATAGTGACCCGGCGTTTGCAAAAAATCATTATGCACAATTAAGATTTATATATCAAAATTCACCCTATTTCGAAAAATCATTCCGACGCTACCCTATAGGCAGAATTTACAATTAACCGAAAAGTGGGATTTAAATCCCACTTTTTATCTTTGAAACAATTTTTTTATTTAAACTTAAAATAATAATCATTAATCCAAACCATTGAACAATACATGTCATTACACTAAAAGGATTGAACGGATTAAACCAATCATCCGGTGCATAGACTGTTGCGGAAAGCGATAACCACCAAATAAGTAAAGCCACGGCAGCAATAGGAACAAAAATTCTCATTTCAAAATTCCACCATTTACCCGGATCCCAAATATTCGGATCAAGGGAAGTTTCCTCTTTGCGCAATTTATCCACACCATATTTTACAGTGGCAAATGCAACAAAAGCTCCGGAAATCATTAAGGCAACTCCCCAAACAAAATCTTGATTGCTAAGAAAATCCACACTCATCGCAGAAGGAATTCCAAACAAATATGATATTCCCACAACTATTAATATTGCTTTTTTCCTATTAACACCTGTATCCACAACTAAACGCGTAGGCAACTCTAGCATTGCAATTAAAGATGAAAATCCCGCAAAAGTTAATCCCAAAAAAAATAAAATTGATAAAGGCTCTCCCAAAAACATTTTTCCAAAAAGTTGCGGCATCCAAATAAAAGTTAATCCTGTACTTGCCGGCCCACTTGATTTCATAACTTCTAAAACTTGTGCATCGCTCATTCCCATTTCAGTACGCAATACGGAAAAAACCGTTCCCAAAATCATGAGCGCCGCCAGCAGAGAAACGATATTATTGCCTATTGCCGTTATGCTTGCATTCTTTGTTGCGCCATATTCTTTCTTCATATAAATTGCATAGGTTAAAAACAACCCCCACCCTGCTCCGGTATCCCACGCATTCTGCGTAAGAGCATTTAACCAAATTTTAGGGTTGCCCAACTGACTCCACTGCGGATTGAATAAGTATGCAACTCCATCCCACGCACCCGGCAATGTTAGTGCCCGCACAACAGCTATTAATACAATCACAAGCAAAGTCGGGATTAAAATTTTATTAACTCTTTCGATAGATGCAACCCCTTTCCAAATTGCTACGGCACCAAACAACATAGCAATGGCATGAAATATAAATGGCAAATTGCTTTCCTGAAAATTATTCCAAACCAATATTGCCTGTTCTGTTGAATTTGGCAAAGGTGACAATAAGGTATAAATAAAATAATAAATACACCATCCGACAATTACGGAATAAAAGAAAGTTATGGCCGTTGAAACCATTGCAATAAAACTACCCATCCATCCTTTCTTATTGCCCACTGCCCCGGCAATTGTACCGATCACACCTTTTCTGAATCTTTTGCCAAGCATGTATTCTGCAATAATAAGTGGGATGCTCCATAAAAACAAAAATGAAATCCAAGCTATTAAAAAAGCTCCTGCCCCTTCTGTCCCTCCGCTTTGTGCTACTATACGCGGAAATCGCCAAATATTACCTGTTCCAACGGCTACTCCTAAAGCACTTAAAATTAATCCTATTCTTGTGGAAAATGTTTGAATGTTTTTTTCTTTCATTCTTATCTCGATTTATTAATCATTTTTTCAAAGTAATTTAATTCTGCAGTTAAATTTAAATATTGATATTTTGATGTTAAGTTTTTAATGCTTAAAATACTTTTTTTTATAAATCTTTGGTTTTCTTCGGAACCTTTATTTCTAATTTTATGTGAAACAGCAGCAATAATCTTTTGAATTTCTCTCAAAGTCTTAATTGTTAAATCATCAAAAAATCTTTCGGAAAATTTTTCCCAGATATATTCTACGGCAATTTTGTTAGGATGAATCATATCCGAATCGTAAAATCGATAGTCTCGTAAATCATCCATCATTATTTCATAGGCGGGGAAATATTCCGAATTATCCGTTAACGCTTCGGAAAGTGCTAAAAGCAAAACTGCCTTACTTAGACTATTTTCGATAGCCCCGTCTTTCCAATGACGCACAGGACTAACGGTAAAAATCATTCTTATATTCGGATTAATTTTTTTTAACAAATTTTGAATTGAATCCAATTCGTTTTTTACTTCTTGAACGGAAAGTCTAAATCGATTGAACATTGCGGAAGGTATTTTATGACAATTTGAAACTATCTGTTTGCTTTCAATATGTTCATAAACAAAAGCTGTGCCTAAAGTTACTATTGCTACATCCGCCTTTTTAAGAAATTCGTAAGTGTTTTCCGTTATTGCATTTATTTTGTTTAAACATCGACTTCTTTCGATATCGGAAAAATTACTGTGGTGAAAAAAGCTATGCCATTCGGATTGAAAAAAAAACAAATCCTCCTCTGTAAATATTTTTTGTGTCTCAACAATTTCTAATGCATTTTTAATGGATACCGGATTATATAAAACACCGAATGGATTTTTACAAACTTGGAATTTATGTTCCAGTAATTTGTCGGAAATGTTTTCGGCAAAACAAGAACCAATCGTAAAAATTTTATCCGAATGTAAAATCGGCTTATCTGATAATACTAAATTAATTTCCGTATGAAAATTCAAAGTTATTCTCTCATTGATTTAATTTAAAATATGAATAAAAATAAAAAAAAACTTGACAATATACTTCAAGCCATTTATCTTTGCTTTGTAATTTAAAGTACTTTGCGAGGAAACAATGAATAAAAATGAAGTGGTAGAAAATCTTGAGTTTATCAAAAAAGTAATTCAAGAAAGCAGACAATCAATTATTTACGGCACATCCTTTATTGTTTGGGGTGCTTTGGTATCTCTTTCACTTGTAATTACCTACTTGTTGATTTTAACCGAAAACTACTCTTCAATTCAATATATTTGGATTGGATTAATGATTATAGGTTGGGGCTATTCCGTTTACGAAAAAAGAAAACTCCAAACCGAAACTAAACCGAAAACCTTTGTTGAAAACATAACAAGTTCGGTTTGGTTTGCAACCGGCATTTCAATTACAACAATTGCAATATTGGGAATGACGGGAAAAACATTTAACCCGGGTTATATTTCACCAATAATTTCGATGATATTAGGTGTTGCTTATTATGTAACCGCCTCTCTACATAATTATAAATGGTTGAAAAATATTTCCTTTGGATGGTGGATAGGTGCCATTTGCTTATTTTTTATTACTTCAAGCTTTTCGCTTATAATTATGGCAATATTAATGATTTGCTTTCAAGTTATTCCCGGTTTAATTTTATTAAATAAAAACAAAAAAAATAATGACTGATTTTAATTATAAAAATATTGACGAACTAATTCACTCCAGAATTAGACTTGCAATAGTTAGCGTTTTAATTGCAAACGAATCTGCCGATTTCAATTTCTTAAAAAAAAGCGTTAATGCAACTGATGGAAATTTGAGTGTGCATTTACGTAAACTTGAAGATGCCGGTTACATAAAGGTGAAAAAAACTTTTATGAAAAGAAAACCCGTTTCAATCTATCAGCTTTCAGCCAAAGGGAAAAAGGCATTCGAACAATACATCAATCAATTGGAAAAACTAATAAAATAATTTTTTTTAAACTTTAACTTTGTTTTTTAAAGTACTTTGGAGGTAAAAATGAAAAAAGCATTAATATTTTCAATCATGTTTATAACAATCATCTGTGCTCAAAACACTACAAAAAAATATTTGTCAGATGTGAAACAAATAGTCAATAAAGCAAGCATCACTATGCAGGAAAAAGATATTCTTAAAGCAAAAAATATCTGTCAGAGGATTCTATCCAAAGAACCTAACAATCAGTATTCCCTTTATTATTCGGCTTATACAGATTATTTACTGATGATGATAAAATTAAAAGAAAGTGATGCAAATCTTGAAAACACACTTTTCAACTCAGCAATCGATAAATGTAAAAAAATAAATCAATCGAATCTATTATCTGAGGTAAATGCTCTTCTTGCAAATTTATATATGATGAAACTTGCCATTACACCTCAGCAAGCTCCAATGCTTTCAATGAAAGTTCATGAATATGCCAATAAATCAATTGCCATGGACAAAAATAATCCCCGTGTTTATTTGGTAAAAGCTATTATGCTTTTTAAAACACCACGTCAATTCGGAGGTAATCTTGACGCTGCCATTGATCAACTAAGCGATGCAATATCCCTCTTTTCAATTGCAAAAAAGGATTCACTTTTACCTGATTGGGGTTTTTTACAATCAATCGCTTGGTTAGGCCAAATGTATGAAGCTAAAGGGAATTATAAATCGGCAAAAGCAACGTACGAAAAAGCCTTGAAAATAGAACCAAATTACGGCTGGGTAAAATACGTTTTACTTCCGGCGTTAAATAATAAAACAAACAAATCTCGAACAAATAAATAAAAACGATTATGAAAAAAATTATTCTGATACTTTTTATTGCTATCATTAATGCTCAAAATATTCAGCATCAAACTATATTAAAAGGATTTGTAATGGATACGGAAAACAAGCCGCTCCCCTATTCAAATGTATTTATTAAAGGTACCTTTGAAGGAACAATGGCAAACGAAGCTGGGTATTTCGAGTTTAAAACAAATAAACAAAAGATAACCTTAGTTCTTTCAATGATTGGATATAAACAAAAGGAATTAACTTTAAGTCTAAACAAAATCAAATTACCTTTAAAAATAATATTGGAAAAAGAAATAATTTTAACTAAAACCGCTCTCATAATAGGCTCTGCCTATTCATCCGATAAATTAGAGGGTATAGCAATAAATCAAGTTGATGTTTTAACCACGCCGGGAGGTGCTGCAGATATTTTTCAATCGGTAAAAAAGCTTCCCGGCATAACCCAAGTT
>CAZCBD010000117.1:0-9093 GCA_964496755.1 uncultured Melioribacteraceae bacterium | reverse complement strand
TGATACGAATATATTGAAAAAAATAAAAATAGTTTAAAATAAAAAAGGCTAACCATAGGGTTAGCCTCAGAAAAAACAAATTATATTTTAATAAAAGAATTTATATCTGTTATCTTCAACATCTACTTCTTTAGCAATTTTGTTTAACCATTCATTAAACAAGGTATTTCTTTTATTGTTTAATAATTCTTTTTTAAGTGTAGTTTTCTGAACTGTAAACTCAGTTTCGTTAAAAGGTTTTCGGTAGGTTAGCTTAATTAAAAAAGTGCCTTGTGTGCCGCGAATAGGTTTACTGATTTCATTTAATTTAGCAGTCATAGCATATTCAACAAAAGCGGGTTCTCTTCCAACACCACTTATCAAACCCAATCCGTCAAATTTTTCAGCTTTACCAACATAGGCATTTTTGAATATTTCTTTCGCCAAATCCATGTTGCCGGTTGCAACAATTCTTTCTCTAATTAATTTAGCTATCTCGTAGGCTTTTTCTAATTTCTTTTCTCTAACCAATTTACTTCTGATAGAGCCTTTAATTTTTTCAAAGTCTCTATAACCGGCAGGAATTATATCAGAAACATAAGCAACAGCATAACCGGCTTCAACGTTAAAAACTTTACTTATTTCGTTTCTGCTATTTTCAAAACCGAATTTTACTATTGCATTGCTATAACCAAGTCCGGGAACCATCCTGCTATCTTCACGAAAGGCTCCTGATTCGATAATATCTTTGTTATACTCTTTAGCAATTTTTTCAAAGCCTTCTTTCTTGGCAAGATATGCAAAATCGTTTGCATCATTATTTAATTTATCCACAGAAGAAGGTGAGATTTCAATTTTATTAACAATTTTTTCTACTATAAATTTTGTTTTAGTTTTGTTCTTAACTAAAATCAAATGATAACCAAATTGGGTTTTTACCGGACGAGTTACCGCACCAATTTTAGCTCTTTTTGCAGCTTGCCAAAATTCATCTACCATTGTTCCTTTAGCAAACCAACCTAAGTATCCGCCTTTGTCAGAATTACTTTTATCGGTGGATTTTTCTTTGGCCAATTTAGCAAAATCTGCTCCGGCTTTTATTTTTCGATATAAATCCATTGCTTCTTTTTTTGCGTTGTCACCTTGTAATAAAATGTGCGAGGCTTCAACTTTTAAGTCGTTCGATTTTATTTTGTCAATAACTTTTACCAAAGTAAAGCCGTAAAGTGATTCAAAAAACGGTCCGCCAATATCACCTTTTTTTGCATTTATTAAAAATTCGGCTTCATCGGGAACATTGTTCGGAACGGAAATAGTATCAACACTATGTGGCGATGTAGAATATATATCGACATATGTTCTGAAATTATCAGGTTCAACTAACAATTTCTTTTTGATTTGAACTAAATTATTATAAATCTCGGAAGTATCTTTTGCAGTCGGTTTTTTTTCAAAAACAACAAATTTCAATTTCCTTGTTTCCGGTTTTTTGTAATCTTCTTTATGTTCATCGTAATAACTTTTAATTTCATCATCAGTAACACTTATCATTGAATCCGGAATTGAATACGCAGAAATTTTAACAAATTCAGCACTCATTTCAGCGTATTTTCTTTCATAATTTGTACGAACTTCATCATCAGTAACAATTACAGTGCTGGTTATATATTCTTTTAACTTTTCTCTTCTGCGCTGAAGTTTTAACATCGATTCAATGTAAATAAGATTTTGTTTGTTGGCCGGATTAAAAAGTGCAGCTTCGTATGCCGAGCGATTAAAATTACCTGTAGAATCAATAAAATCTTTTGTCAAAAATTCCGGAGGATTTTCACCTAACAATATATCACGAATCTCATCATCGCTAACCGTTATCCCGTATTCTTCAATTTTTTGATCAATAGCCGCCTCAGTAACTAAATTTTCCCATACTCTATCTCTTAAAGCAGGCATTTGAGCGGGACCAAAAACAAATCCGGCTTGCATTTTTTCAAGCCTTTCTTTTTCTTGATCTACTATTTGTGAAAAATCTTGATAAGTTATTTCCTTACCATTAATAGTTCCGATATTATTAGTACGTTGACCAATTAAATTGGCAACTTTAGAATCGGACAAAACCATAAACAAAACAAATACACCACCAACTGTGATAATAAACCACGGAGCTAAGCTCCTCATCCTTGCCATCATACCCATAATGGTCTGGACCTCCACTAAGATTATAAAATTATTCAGATTTTAAAAATAGATATAGAAAAGTTCATTTGCAATTTTTTAATTGTTTTTTCTTAATATAATATAGATAGGATTATTACTCTTATTTATGTTTGGAAATTATTATTCCGTAAAACAAAGGAATAGCAATAATTACGCAAACAGCAGAAAGTGTAATTCCACCTGTTATACTCCAACTTAAACTTTTCCAAAAAGTTGATTTTGCGCTAATCAATAACGGTAATAGTGCAGCAATGGTTGTTAAAGTGGTTGTAAATATTGGCCGAACGCGCGAATAACTTAATTTGATCAAATTTTCAATTGAGGGTTTATGTAAACGATTCGACAAATAGTCAATCAAAATTATTGAATTATTAACCGACAAACCGATAAGAAGCAATATTCCTGCATAAGCTCCTCTGTCCAAATTCATTTCAGCAAAATAAAACACATAGATTGTTCCGATAATGGCAAACGGAATTGCTACTAGAATTAGCATAGGCTTTTTTATTGATTCGAATAAGCTGGAGGTAACCATAAAAATAATAATGACCGCAAAAAGCAAAATCATCCAAACATTGCTTTCTTCATCCTGATTGAAAAAATAGAATCCTCTTTTTTCTAATTTATAGCCTTCGGGTATTTGAGTTTTTTCAATTACTTTTTTAACAAATTTGTTACCGTATTTATAGGGACCTTTAAATTCAAATTTAACATACCTGATATATTGCTGGTCTTCTCTTTTAATAGAGGGCATCACTCTTTGGACAGTAAAATCAATAAATTCCTTTAACTTCGCTTTTTCTCCGCCGGAAGTTGTAAAGATTATATTGTTTAAATCTTTAAGTTGTAGCTTATCATAATTTTCAAACTTCACTTTACAAAACACTTCGTCATTGTTTAATTTAAATTTATACCCTGCTACGTTTCCTGCCGAGTTTTTCCTTACAAAAGCGAGCAATTCTTGCAATGTAACTTTCTTGCTTGTCAAGGCTTCTCTTTTTATTTTCCCGACAACCTCATAAACTTTATCACTACCCCACCAATTGCCCTTATTTATATCTACATTTGCAACGCGCGGATTTCTTTCTAATCTCTTTTTCACTCGTAAAGCCAAGTCTTTCACTTTTTTATAATTAAAGCCTTTTACGGTAAGTGTAAAATTTGAAATAGACCCTGCTCCGCCACCATTATAAAAGCCTTGTCCGTAACCATAAACGGAAACTGTTAAACCACCAAGCTGAGTAGCATAAGCTATTAAATAATTTTTGAGCTGATATGGAAACGATGAATAACTTTGTTTTGGTGTAAAAGTGATTTTTAGATACGAATTTTCAGGTGAATATACTTTTGCAATTATATTTTCAAAATCCCCTCTGTAACGTAAAACCTCCTTCTCAAAATCTTTTGTTAATTCGTTTATTCTCGAAATATCATTTCCGTTTGGTAATTCCAAACGCACCGCTAAATATGTTGTTTCACCGAATTGCCACATTTCCCCACGTGAAATTTTATTAAAAAATAGATTTAATGCACCACCTAGATAATTGTTTACGTACGGTTTTATTTCGGCATAAAACTCCGAATCGAATATTGAATTATATACCGTGCCTATCACAGGGGTTTCTATTCGTGCCGGCAAAAGCCATACAGGCAATCCCACCAACAATATGAAAATTACTAATGCAATTTTTTTTCTTTTAAATAAAAAGGTAATTATCGAGCTATAAATTTTGAAGAGTTTAGAATCTTTTACTTTAGCTTTGCTTTTTCGTTTTAGCCCCAATTTTAAATAAACCAGGGGCACAATCATAAAGGCAATCATCATTGAAGCAAAAAGATTGAATATAATTCCTAATGCAAATTGTTCGAAATAAAGCCTTAGCTCGCCTGTTAAAAATAATAACGGTATGAATACCCCTAAGGTTGTTAAGGTAGAGGCCAATACAGGCGGAAAAATATTTTTTAAAATAACCGATAATTTTTTTATGCCTCCACCATTATAATGATGGTCAATAAAATCAATTACAACTATACTGTTATCAACCATAAAACCGAAACCCAAAATAAAAGCCGAGATGGTTAGTATATTCAAGGAAATTTCAAATAAGTAGAATAATATAAATGCAAACAAGAGTGAAAAGATAATTGAAAGAACAATGACAAACGAATAGCGAAAACTATTAAAAATTAAGAGCAACACTACTACTATTATCATTAAAGAAAAGAAAGCACTTTTAAAAAGCTCGCCCAAGTCTTCCCGCATGTTTTTGCTTTTGTCAATTTCTAACTTAATAGAATAACCTTCGGGAAAAGCTTTAACCAATTCATCTATTTTGCGGTGAACATTTTCGGCTACTTCTATTGTATTTGCACCGATTTCTTTTGTTATTTCCAGCGTTACGGTTTCACGGCCATTAATACGAAAGAAATAGTTTGCTTTTTCAAAACCGTCATAAACATCGGCAATATTACGCAAAAGAATTGCCGAACCATTAGAAGTCAATTTTACAGGCTGATTGGCAATATCATCAATGTTTACAACTATATTATTGACTTTTAAAAAATACTCGTAATTATTTTTTCTAATCACTCCCGCAGAAAATATTTTTTCAATATTTGAAATTGCTTGAGCAATTTCGGCATTGGTAATGCCATAAAGTACAACCTTGTTATAATCCAATATCACTTTTAATTCTCTTTCAGTACCACCCGAAACTTTTACATTGCTAACTCCTTCAATTCCTTTTAAAGGATAAATAATATTTTCTTTTGCATACTTTAATATTTTATTTGCTGATTCGGTAGATGAAATCGAATAAGTAATAAAACCTTGCAGATCTTTAAAATCATCAGGAATATAATCGGATACTGAAATATAAACTCGCTTAGGCAGATTTTTTTTAATTTGCCGGATTTTTTCATTGATATCGATTTTTGCAAAATCCATATCCGTGTTTTCAAAAAATTCCAAATCTATTGAACAATTCCCTTCACGCGTATCGGAAGAAATTCTTTTTAATCCTTTAAGAGTTGAAAGCTCCGCTTCTAAAATTGAGGTGAGATTTGCTTCAACAGATTCCGGTGAATTGCCTTGCCATAATGCTCTTAAACTTAATCGGGGATAATTAACATGTGGCGATAATTCAACCGGTAAATTATAGACCGATACAATTCCTAAAATCACAATCGAAAAGAAAAACATTCCTGCTGTTACAGGCCTGGCCAAAAATGTGTGAAATAATTTTTTCATCCCATAACCGAAATTATTTCAATACTTTTATTTTTGCATCATGAGCCAAATTGTAATTCCCTTCGGTAATAACCTCTTCCCCTTCCTTTACTCCTCTAAGCACTTCATAGTACTCATCATTCTGCCTACCTATTTTTACATATTTCCACTTTGCCAACGAATCTTCGGCAGTAAACACAAGACTCCGCTCGTCTCTCATCAATAATGCACTCCGCGGAATTAGAAGCCTATTTTTCATTACCTCGCTTTGCAATTTCACCGTTGCATACATTCCCGGTTTTATTCGCGAATCGGTATTTTGCATTTCAACTATCACACGACACGTTTTTGTTTCATTATCTATAAAAGGTGAAACGCTTTTTACTATTCCCGCAAACTTTTTGTTTGCTAAAGCGTTAATAAAAATTTCAACCGAATTGCCAGGCTTAATCAATGCAATTTCATTTTCCAAAACTCCGACTTCAATTTTCAACTTCGAATTATCTATGAGTTTCATTAATTCCGTACCGGCCGTTACACGCCCGCTTTCAGATAAATTTATATTTCCAACAAATCCATTAAAAGGAGCTCTTATTTTAGTGTATTCATAATTTAATCTTGCCTTTTCGTAGTTTAAATACGCAGTGGTTAAACCTGTTCTATTTTTAATTACTTCAATTCGATTGGAAAATAATTTTGCCGCTTCTATATCAATTGCGGTTAATTTATCGTTTAATTCGGAAGATGAAATCTTACCTTCTGAAAATTTTTGTTTAAGTTCTAATTTTTTTCGGTAAATAATATCAAGGTCAAATTTACTTTTATCTTCATTTAACAAATTATCAAGCGATTGACTAGCTGTATTTAATTCAACATTTAATTCTGCCAATGCTTTTTTTACAACAGATTCGGCAGATTGCAAATCAATTAAAGCCGCCTTGTCGTCGAGTTTCATTAAAAGCTGATTCTTTTTTACAAACATTCCGTCGGTAACATAAATACTTTCAATGTCGCCGGTAATATTGGCACAAACATTAATTTCGTTGTTTGCCTTAATTATTCCGTTTGAAGTTATTGTAATTACCAAATCACCTTTCCTGATTTTTTCGGTTTTAACTTTAAATACAACTTCATCAAGTTTACCGTAATCAATATTTGTTTCTTTTTCTTTTGGAATTTCTTCGTCATTTTTATCAAACATAAAAAAATATCCAACAATAAAAGTTGCAATTACAATTAAACTTATTGCGACATTTCTAATTGAGACTTTCATTCTTTCTCCTTCAATCATTCGATTAAAATTAAATCAAAATTTTTTAGTTGACCATTTTTCCATATAAGTATAAAGTACGGGAATCACTATCAAAGTTAAAAATGTTGAAGAAACCAATCCGCCGGCAATTGCTACAGATAAAGCAATGCGAAGTTGAGTACCCGCCCCTATGCCTATCATCATTGGAATTAAACCACATATAACCGTAAAGCTATTCATTACTATGGGCCGGAATCTATCTTTGCCTGCTTGCATAATTGCTTCTTTTATCGGTAAACCTTCTTTTCTTTTTTGAATTATAAATTCAACTTTTACCACAGCATCGTTATCGGATATACCAACTAAAATAATTAACCCCATTAGTGAAATTATACTAATACTTTCGCCAAAAACAAATAATAGCAGAATACCACCGATAAGCCCCAAGGGTACGGCAAAAATAATTATGAACGGAAATAAAAACGATTCGAATTCCGAAGCTAAAATCATATACATTAACAGCACTGAAATTAAAAGTGCCACATATAAACTGGAAAAAGAATCTCTGATTTCTTCATTCGCTCCCCCCACAGAAATTAACTCGCTATTATCTTGTGGTAAGGTTGCAATTTCTTTCTCAATTACTTGAATTGCTTCTTTCAGATTGGCTTCATCATTTAGATTCGCATATATGTAAACGGCCCTTGCCTGATTTTCTCTTCTAATTTCACTGTAAGTATATGCTCTTTGAAAACTCACCAACTCACGTAAAGGAATTATTTTATTTTCAACCACTAAATTTTTTTGTAAAATCTTTTCAATATCATTAATGCTTTTTTGGGGAGCTTTTACCCGAACATATATTTTTTTATCAAAATCAGAAAAACCTGTTGCAAGATTCCCTTTTACCATATTCACCAATTGATTTGCAACTTGTGAAACTGACAATTTATAAATTAAACATTTCTCTCTATCTATTGACAAATTAAAGCCGGGTACTCCTTTTTCACTGCCAAGTCGGATTTCCTTTAAGCTTGAAATATTTTTATTTTTCAAGTGCTTTACTATTAAATTTGCCTTGGCAAAAGCTGTTTCTAAATTTTTACTCAAAATTTTTATTTCAATATCATTTTCCGATGGATTTATTAATTGCGTATATGATGTTTTCACCTGTTTAAATGAATAATCAACCCCTTTCATTTTTTCAAAAATAGTTCGGAGCTTTTCTTTTATTTTGTAATAGTCCGTACTTGAATTTAATTTTATTGTTAAGGCAGCTTTATTAATAGCCACCTGTTCTTTATTCAAATAATCAAAGTTATTTACACGCCCGATATTGGAAATAAGATTTTTAACTTCGGGAAATTGCAAAATCACTTTTTCAATTTCTTCGGTAAGTTTAGCATTTCCTTCCAGCGAAGTTCCTTTCGGGTAATGCACATCAACAATAAATTCCTGTTGTGCCGATTCCGGAATAAATTCAACTTTCATATTTTGGACTGCTAAAATTGTTAACAACAACAAGCCTATAGTAATTAATATAGATTTTATTTTATTTTCCAATGCCCACTCTAAAAGGTTCTCATATTTTTCAATCCATTTTTCCATCATCCTGTCAATGTGCTTAAAAAACTTTGAAAACATTTTTTTAAACAATTCTTTTGAAAGCAAAATTGATTTAACAAATAAGTATTGAAAAAACTTTAATACAACTAAAAAAGGAAACTTCAACCAGAATTTTAATTTAGCAAATTTTCCATTTTCGGGTTTGGGAATAATTAAATAACCCGCTTTATATTTTTCAGAATCATCAACTTTAAAATACTTTTCGCGAGAAGCCAACATTGGAATTAAAGTAATTGCAGCTACTATTGAAGAAACAAGCGAAAATGCAATTGCCAAGGATTGGTCTCTGAAAAAAGCTCCTGCAATACCATGCAAAAAAATCAAAGGTAAAAATACTACTATTGTTGTGGCCGTAGCGGCAACTACCGGCATAGCAACCTCATTAGAGCCCAAAAGTGCAGCCTTCCGAATTCCATATCCCATTTCCTTATAACGCACAATATTTTCAATAACTACAATTGAATTATCGAGTAACATTCCAACTCCAAGAGCAATTCCGCCCAACGATACGATATTAAAATTAATATCAAAAGCATACATCAATAAAACCGTTAAAACCAACGATGCCGGTATTGTAACGCCTATAATAAAAATATTTTTAAGGTTCCCTATAAAAAAGAAAAGCACAATTACGGCTAGTATTCCGCCATATATCACTTCTTGTTTTACATTCGAAATTGCGTTTTGAATAAACCCCGACTGGTCGGTTACAATTATTAAATTATAATCAGGATAATCTGTTTTCAGAATATTCACAACTCGTTTAATTTCTTGCGAGATGCTTACCGTATTT
>CAZCBD010000116.1:0-9111 GCA_964496755.1 uncultured Melioribacteraceae bacterium | reverse complement strand
TTATTTTTTAATGTAGTTAAAGAAAGAATAGTTAATTCAAGCTTAAAAAGATTAATGATTAAATAAAAAAAGGCATAGTGCTATTTTTATGTTTTGCTTTTTGTACAACAAAAAAGCTCCTTTATTTTAAAGGAGCGAAAGTCTTAGAAATTACAACTTCATTTTGTGTTTTACATTTCGTTATACATTGACACATCACGAATTGAAATTTTCTCTTCTTGTTTTTCAAGACTTATCAGATTTTCAAGAATTTTTTTGAGTTTGTTATCTTTGGTATGTTCCATCAATTCTTCTAGAATATTAATCATGCAATCATGAATGTCAATTATAAAACTGATAATGTCATCAAGTGATGATGAATTGTTTTCCGTCATTGTTTTCAACATTTTCAATTTTTCGTCGCATGTGCTGAATTTTATCCATTGTTTTAAATGAATATCTTGGTTTTCAGTTTTTAATTCATTTAATATAGCAAGCACTTTTTCTTCGCGTTTAATCAAGTATTGAAATGTGATTTTCAATTTTTCATTATTTGTTCGTTCATGCTGATTTTTATAGTACTCTATAACTAAAGTGTGAAAACTTATAATGCCCGAAATAACGTCCGTGATTTTTTCAGAATGCATAGAACCTCCTGCCAATTATCAATAAACCTATTATCGACAAAATTTTTGTGAAAGAAAAGTTTTTTTTGTTGACAAGAAATTTTTTTATCGATAAATTTGTATCGATAAAAAAATACTGATAGAAAGAATATGAAATCATCAAACGTTAAATTGCCAAACACATCAGGAAAAAAAATAATTTCCGCCCCTATTCCTACGCTAAAAAGATTACCTAAATATTTGTCTTATTTAAAACGTTTAAAAAAAATAAACGCTGAATATGTTTCTGCAACGGAAATTGCCAAAGAAATGAATTTTAGTTCCATACAAGTACGAAAAGATATTCAATACACAGGAATAATTGGTGAACCCAAAAAGGGATTTGAGTTGAACGAATTAATTTTAAAGATCAATTCATTTCTGAATTGGGATAATATGGAGGATGCTTTTTTGGTTGGTGTTGGCGGGCTGGGAAAAGCAATATTGGGTTACGATGGCTTTAAAAACTACGGATTAGATATAATTGCTGCATTTGATTTGAGTGAAAGAAAAAATACAATTAACGAAATAGAAGTTTATCCCGTTTCAAAGTTGAGTGATTTAATAAAAAGAATGCACATCAATATTGGTGTGATTACAGTGCCGGCATCGGCTGCACAAGAAATTGCAGATTGTATGGTTGAGGCAGGCATAATTGCCATTTGGAATTTTGCACCGGTTGAGTTACAAGTGCCTTCTGATATTATTCTCGAAAATGTGCAGCTATCGCAAAGCTTAGCAGTTTTAACGCACAAATTATCGCAAAAATTAATAAAACCGAAAAGTAAAAAAACAAAAAATAAAAACTCAAAAAATAAAAAGCTAAAAGATAAACAGTAGATGGAATGTAAAATTGGAGAAAACAATGAACGAAAACATTGCTGAAACAGCAAGAAAATTTGATACAGTGGTTGGGATTATTGAAAAATATAATCACGACTCAAGTAAATTAATACCGATATTACAAGAAGTTCAAAACGAGTACAGATATTTACCGGAGAAAATTCTAACTTTTATTGCAACATCACTCGAAATTCCTCCGGCAAAAGTTTTTGGGGTTGCTACTTTCTACTCTCATTTTGCACTTAAACCAAAAGGTAAATATATAATAAAAGTATGCGATGGAACAGCTTGTCATGTGAAAGGTTCGGCACCACTGGTTGAAGCCGTACGTAAAAAACTTAAACTCGACGAAAATAAAAATACCACTGACGATATGCTTTTTACGCTTGAAACCGTTTCCTGTCTTGGTGCTTGCGGGCTTGCGCCGGTAGTGGTGGTAAATGAAGAGGTATATTCAATGGTAACTACCGAAAGAATGGAAAAAATTATTGATGACATTTTAATGCTGGAGGTTTCAAATGAAAAAGTTGCCGGTTAATCTTAACGAAATTAAAAAAAATTATTTAAAAAGAACTAAGCTTATTAAACGCCGGGTTATTATTTGTGCCGGTACCGGTTGTGTGGCAAATGGATCCAGAAAAATTTTAGAAGAGTTCAAAAAAGAAATAAAAAAAGCGGGAATTGAATTTTACGTGGATCTGAAATTTGAACATAAAACAGATGAAGGGATTCATATTTCGGAAAGTGGATGCCAGGGATTTTGCCAAATGGGGCCGCTGGTAACAATTGAACCGGACAATATTTTATATGTGCAAGTTACCGAAGAAGATGTGGCAGAGATTGTTCGAAAAACCTTATGTGAAAATAAATTGGTTGAAAAATTACTTTTTGTTGAACCGGCAAATGGCAATAAATGTAAAGGTCCAAATGAAATTCCGTTTTACAACAGACAAAATAGAGTTGTTTTGGGTAATTGTGGTTACTTGGATCCAAGTGATATTGACGAATATATTTCTTTGAACGGTTATGAAGCTGCACAAAAGGCATATTTGAATATGTCAGCCGAAGAAATATGCGAAGAAATAATAAACGCCGGTTTAAAAGGCAGAGGTGGAGGTGGATTTCCAACAGGATTGAAATGGAAATTTACGCTTGCGGAAAAAAGCAAAAAAAAATATGTGATCTGCAATGGAGATGAAGGCGACCCGGGAGCATTTATGGATAGAAGTATTATGGAGGGTAATCCGCATTCCGTTATTGAAGGAATGATGATTGCCGGCAAAGCTGTTGGAGCCGATGAAGGTTTTGTTTATGTGAGAATGGAATATCCCTTTGCAGTTGAGCGTGTTAAAAAAGCTGTTCTGGTTGCCGAAGAAATGGGGTTGCTTGGCGAAAATATTTTCGGTTCGGGATATAATTTTAAAATAAATGTAATGGAAGGTGCCGGTGCTTTTGTTTGCGGCGAAGAAACAGCACTGATGGCTTCTATAATGGGAGAACGGGGAATGCCTAATCCCAAACCTCCGTTTCCTGCACAAAAGGGTTTGTGGAATATGCCAACTGTGATTAATAATGTTGAAACCTTAAGTTCTATCCCTGTAATAATTAGAAACGGTGCAAGAAAATTTCGTGAATTTGGTACGGAAAATTCTCCCGGAACAAAAACTTTTGCATTAACCGGTCATGTGGCAAATACAGGTTTAATTGAAGTTCCCTTCGGTACTACTTTGCGCGAAATTATTTATAATATTGGTGGCGGAGTTACTAACGAAAAAGGGGAAATAACAAATGAAGGCTTTAAAGCCGTACAAATAGGTGGCCCCTCGGGAGGATGTCTTACCGAAGAGCATCTTGACTTGCCGCTTGATTTTGATTCTCTAAAAAGTATCGGAGCAATGGTAGGTTCCGGTGGATTAGTGGTAATGAATAAGAATACTTGTATGGTTCAAGTTGCAAGATTCTTTATGCAATTTACCCAAAATGAATCATGTGGCAAATGTGTTCTTTGTCGCGAGGGTACAAAACAAATGCTTGCACTGTTAGATGATATTATTGAAGGAAGAGCAGATGAACACACAATTGATTTATTAGAGCAAACTGCGTATGCAGTACAAAAAGGGTCATTATGCGGATTGGGCAAAACGGCCCCAAGTCCGGTACTATCAACTTTGAAGTATTTCAAAGAAGAATACGAAGCTCATGTTTTGCAGGGCAGATGTCCGGCTAAGAAATGTAAAGCATTGCTGACACCCGTTATTATTGCCGATTTATGCAAAGGATGCGGATTGTGTGCTCGTAAATGCCCGGTTACTGCAATTTCCGGAAAGAAAAAGGAACCCTATGTTATTGATGAAGAAGCTTGTATAAAATGTGGTGCTTGCATAGAAGCTTGCAAATTTAATGCTGTTATCGGAGGATAAAATGACTGAAAAAAAATTATTTATAAATGGTCGTGAAGTATTATTCACAAATGAAAAAAATCTTTTAGAACTAATTCGTAAACAAAATATTGAGATACCGACATTTTGTTATCATTCGGAATTAAGCACATATGGCGCTTGCCGACTTTGTATTGTTGAAATAGAAGGTAAAGGAATTGTAACAAGTTGTTCCACAATTCCGGAAGAAGGAATGAAAGTGCGAACACACACAAAAGAAATTCGTGATATCAGAAAAATTGCTCTTGAATTAATTTTAGCCAATCACGAAAAATCATGTTACACTTGCAACAAAAACACACAATGCAAATTACAAGAATTATCGGCAAAAATGGGCATAGACAAGGTTCGTTACAAACATACCGAAGAAATAAAACCCTTAGATTTAAGCTCAAAAGCTTTAACCCGAGATCCTAATAAATGTATTTTATGCGGCGATTGTGTGAGAGCTTGTTACGAAATACAAGGGATCGGAGCTATTGATTTTGCTTACCGTGGAAGCGATGTTGCCGTACAACCGGCATTTAACAAAGGTTTGGCAAATGTTGAATGCGTTGATTGCGGGCAGTGTGCAAGAGTGTGTCCGACAGGTGCAATTTTACCAAAAAATGATACTGAAAAAGTTTGGTCGGATATTGAAAATCCGAATAAAATTGTTGTAGCCCAAATTGCTCCGGCAGTTCGCGTGGCAATAGGCGAATTGTTTGGTTTAAAATCAGGCGAAATATTAACTGGACAAATTGTTGCAGCATTAAAAATGTTAGGTTTCGATAAGGTTTACGACACATCTTTTAGTGCCGATTTAACCGTTATTGAAGAAGCAAATGAATTTCTAAAAAGAAAAAGCAAAAACGAAAATTTGCCTTTGCTTACATCATGTTGCCCAGCTTGGGTAAAATATGCCGAACAATATTTTCCTGAATATCTTCAGAACCTTTCTTCATGCAAATCGCCCCAACAAATGTTTGGTGCTGTTGCAAAAGAGATTCTGCCCGAGCAATTTAATTGCGATAAAAAAAATCTCATTGTGGTTTCAATTATGCCATGTACGGCAAAAAAAGTTGAAGCTGAGAGAGATGAGTTTATCAATAATAACATAAAGGAAGTTGATCATGTGCTTACCACTCAAGAATTGGCGGCAATGATAAAGCAAGCGGGAATAAAATTTGAAAATCTAACTCCCGATTCACTTGATATGCCGTTGGGATTCAAAACCGGTGCAGGTATCATTTTTGGAAATACGGGTGGTGTTAGCGAAGCCGTACTTCGGTATGTTGTTGAAAAAGTTGAAGGAACCAATTTAACGGATTATGATTTTAAACAGGTTAGAGGGTTCGAGGGTGTTAAAGAAGTAGAAGTTACAATTGCCGGTTCGCCGATAAGAATAGCAATAGCAAGCGGATTAAAAAATGCGAAGAAAGTTTTAGAAGAAATGAAAAAAGGAAACATAACTTACGATTTAATTGAAGTTATGTCCTGTCCGGGCGGTTGTATTGGTGGTGCCGGCCAGCCGGTTTGTTACGATGATGATGCGCGAAAAGAAAGAGCAAACGCAATTTATAATGCCGACAAGATGTTGCAACTTCATAAGGCGCAAGAAAATCCATACGTTCAAGAACTTTATGAAACTGTATTGGGAGAAGTAAATGGAGATAAAGCACATAAATTGTTACATACTTCTTACAAAAATCGGAAACGGATATTAGAAGCGGAATTGAAATTCTTTTCAAATTCCGATAAAAGTAAAATTGACGTTAAAGTTTGTATTGGTACCAATTGCTTTGTTAAGGGATCTCAAAATATTTTGAAAAAAATAATTGAATTTGTTGAATTAAAAGGTTGGGATAATATTGTTGATGTATCAGCTACATTCTGTATGGAAAATTGTGGCTCGGCACCAAATACAATACTTAACGGGAAAGTAATTTCGGATTGTACTGTTGAAAAAATATGTTCCGAAATAAACAAGCATGTGAATGAATTAATAGAATCTAAATAATAAATGTTGCCGGAGTAGCGATGAAAAATTTTCAGGGTGAGAATCAAATAATTTTTACAAACGAAGCACGCTGTCAGGATTGTTACAGATGTGTTAGAGTGTGCCCTGTAAATGCCATACAAATGAAGAACGGTCAGGCTCAAGTAGATACTCATAGATGTATTTTGTGCGGTACTTGCATTTGCGAGTGCCCGCAAAATGCGAAAAATTATCGAAATGACGTAGAAAAGGTTTTGCATATATTAAAATCTTCATCTTTGGTGGCGGTAACAATTGCCCCTTCATATGCAACTGTTTATAATGAATGGGAGCGAAAAAGAATTCCTTCCGTTTTGCGAGTTCTGGGATTTGATTATGTTTTTGAAACGGCGGAGGCAGCTTATTTTACAGCCAATTCTACGGCAAAGTATATTGATGCGAATCCACAAAAATCACATATTTGTTCTGCTTGTCCTGCTGTGGTTAATTTGATTGAAAAATATTATCCCGATAAAATTTCAAATCTGGTGCCGGTTGTTTCACCAATGATTGCACATGCAAAATATATAAAATCTAAATTTTCCGAGAATGTGAAAACTGTATTTATCGGGCCCTGTATTGCAAAAAAAGGAGAAGCGGAAAGATTTGAAAATGAGAATTTGATAGACGCTGTAATTACTTTCGAAGAATTTGATTTTTTGATAAAAAAAGAAAAGATAGATTTCAAAGTTATTGAAGAAAGTGAATTCGACAACAAACCGGCAAAGTTTTCTTCGTTATTTCCGTTAGTTGGCGGGCTTTCAAAAACCGCATCGCTTGAAACCGATATTTTATCGGAAAATTCTTTGCCTGTAAGTGGTTATGAAAATTTGAAAGAAGCTTTACTCGCAATTGATTCTGTAAAAGAAAATTTAATAATCGAACCCCTATTTTGTTCTATGGGCTGCATTAATGGCCCGGGCATAAAAAGTGATAAAAGTCTTTTTTTAAGAAAAACAGATATACTTGAATACGAAAAAGATAAAAAAAATTCCGAGTCTTCCTCCTTGTGCGAGAAGTTAAATCTCAGTGCATCTTTTAGATATAATCTTCAGCAGAAAGAGGAAGAATACTCGGAAGAGGAAATTAAAAAAATTCTTGAAAAAACAGGCAAAGCAAATGAAGAGGACAGATTAAATTGTGGTGCTTGCGGTTACCAATCATGTCGCGAAAAAGCAATTGCAGTGCTTTCTGGAATGGCGGAAATTGAAATGTGTGTGCCGTTTATGAAAAGAATGGCCGAACAGCGAACAGATAAAATTATTGAATCTTCACCGAACGGAATAGTAATTTTAGACGAACAGCTTTCAATTATGCACATGAATCCGGCGTTTCGTACATTTTTCAAATGTACAACTTCAATTGTTGGAAAACCGATTTCATATTTAATGGATCCCGAATTATTTATTTTATTGAAAGATGGCGATAAAGACAAAATTGAAACAATTGTTAATCATGAAAACTACAATTTGGTTTGCCATCAAATATTTTATACGCTGCAGCCGGAAAATCAATATGTGGGAATTTTTGTGAATATCACCAAAAATATTTCCGATACGGAAAAACTTGATAAAATTAAACAAGATACTGTTTTACAAGCTCAGGAGTTGCTAAATCATCAAATCGAAATGGCACAAAAGTTAGCCAAATACCTTGGTGAAAGTACAGCGCAAGGGGAATTATTAGTAAATAATCTAATGAAAATTGTTGAAGATAAAAACAGAAGCAAAATAAAAAATGACAGATGGCTATGGGATATTTACACGTCGAAATAAAAAGTGCACAAATTTCAAAAAAATTTGCACCTGTTTCGGGCGATACCTTTTTGGTGGAGCGCAATAAAACTTCCACTATAATTGTACTTGCCGATGGTTTGGGATCTGGTATAAAAGCAAACATTGCAGCTAATATTTGTTGTAGCAGAATGATTCAGCTTATTAAATCGGGCTTTTCTGTTCGCGAAGCTTTTTCTAAAATCGTAAGAACAATGGAAGATGCAAAAAAAAATGAAGAGCCTTATGCGGTTTTTTCAGTAGTTAGAATCTTAAATAATGGTACTACTACTGTTTTATCTTATGAAATGCCGCAGCCGATTTTGGTGTCGCAAAGTTATTCCACTCCTTTAAAACAACGTGTTTATACAATCGATACAAGTGTTATTGGAGAAACAAGTTGTTTCTTGAATCCCAACGAAGGTATTGTTGTAGTTACTGATGGAATTACTTATGCCGGTATTGGAGGTTGTTCAAAAAACGGTTGGACAATTGAAGGTGTATCGGATTTTATAAATTATGTTATTCAAATCGAAAAGGATTCGAAGAATTTTTATCGTAAAATTTTAGCCGAAGCAAAATTACGTTGGAATAATTTACCGAAAGATGATTTATCGGTTATTTTTGCTCAATGCAGAAAGGGTAGAGTGGTAAATATACTTACAGGCCCACCTATGGATAAGCAAAACGATTCGATTGTTGTTAACGAATTTATGAATAGTGAAGGCATAAAAATAATATGCGGGGCAACAACGGCTAAAATTGTTAGTCGCGAAATTGATGAAAAACTTTCGATAGACGATACTTTTCAAAGTATTATTACTCCGCCAAAATATTATCTCGATTCTATCAATTTGGTTACTGAAGGAGCGGTTACTTTAAATCAACTGTTTAATATTTGGGGAGAAGACGAATCGAAAATTGAAAAAAACAATCCTGTTGGTGATCTTTCTGCGCTTATTTCCGTAGCCGATAGAATAAATCTCTTTATTGGAACCGCTGAAAATGTTGCTGAAAATGATTTTGCTTTCAGACAAACAGGGATATTGAATAGAATGAAAATATTGCCATTGCTAATCGAAAAATGGAAAAAAGAGGAAAAATTAGTAGTGGAAAAATATTTTTGAACTCTAATTTTTTAAACCTTGACTTTTTAAACTTAAACTCTTTAACATAAAATTATCAGATTTTAATTTATTGCTTATTAAAATTTGTAAGTCCTTTTCCGATAGATTTCCGTAATAAACTATTTTATCATTTATAAACAGGGCCGGTACAATTTGTGTTTTTCCCTTACTATTATTTGAAATTAAAAATTGAGTTTCAGGAAATTGAGGTATTATTTTCTCAAATATTTTTTTTGCTCGTATACAGCTTGGGCAATGTGTATTTATGAT
>CAZCBD010000115.1:0-9148 GCA_964496755.1 uncultured Melioribacteraceae bacterium | reverse complement strand
TTAGAAAAAAGATTATTATGTAGTCAATATAATTCATTATTTTGTTATCTACTTAAAAATTGTTGTACCAAATCTTTAACTGTTTTTCCATCGGCTTTACCTTTTAATTCTTTCATTACAGCCGGCATAAGTTTCGGAAAATCTTCTTTCGATTTTGCTTCTACTTGTTTAGCTATTTTTTCAATCTCAAGTAAAATTTCATCATTATTTAATTGCTTGGGCAGGTAGGCTTGTATAATTTCTAATTCGGCCTTTTCAATTTCAGCCAAATCATTACGATTAGCATTTTGATATTGTTCAAAAGCTTCTTTTCTTTTTTTTGCAGCTCCGGTTAAGATTTTAATTTCATCGGCAGAAGACATTTCGGATTGAGACCCGCTTTTTTCAAATTCCAAAATCAGAGCACGCAAAGAACGAATTACTTGAAGTCGCAATTTATCTTTAGCCTTCCTAGCTTCTTTTAAATCAAGATTAATTTTCTCTTTCAAATTCATAAACACCTCTAAGATTAAAATAGAATTCGAGTTAAAATTCAAACAAAACTCAGATTCAAAATCTAACTATAAATATTTAAAAAAAAAGCGGGTTTAAATAAATAAACCCGCTTTTATATATAAACAAACAATTTAATCTACACGTAATCTTGCAGAATAATTTAATTTTCTACAATTAGCTTTCCTAAGTTCTTGCTGTATATCGGTAATAATACCCATATTCGAATTAACGTCTGCTCTAAGTGAAACAATTAATGCCGGAATATTAGCAAGTTTATTTCGCATTATTCCGTAAATATTTTTTGTTTTAACTATTGCATCATCAATCTGAATACGTTGGTCATTACCAACCCAAATATAACTCACAATGCGTTTGTTTTGTAATTTTTCTATAGAAACAGCTTGTGGTAAATCAAAAGTAACACGTATCTCTTGCTCTCTCATAGTAGTAGCAACCATAAAGAACAGAAGCAACATAAAGATTATATCCGGCATAGCAGTTGTCGGTATTTCTTGTTTGTTTTCTGCACGTTTCTTTTCAAATTTCATTTAATTAACCTCATATTTAGTCAACTTTTTCAGGTTCTGCAATTGAAATATTCATTGGAATTTTAGTTTTGATCTCGTCCATTTGCTCTTGAGAAAGTTTGTATCTCTCTTTGGCAAAAACACGACGAGAATAAGCATCTCTTACTTGGAAAAAAGCTGCTTCAATTGCATCAAGAGTTTGAATATACAAATTATAATTTGTAGCTCTTGCTGTTTTAATTGACACTAATAACTTGGCTTTTTTATCAATTCTTGATTCGATTTTAGGCACTAAGAAATCTTTAATATTTTTAATTTCCATTACTTCGCCACTTACTAAAACCCGACCATCTTCATTTACATTCACAGTAATAAACTGGTCTTTAGACATTTTTTGTTGTTCAACATCTTCAGGGTTTTCAACATATTCAGGCAAAGTTAAATAAATACCTGTATCAACATCAATGGTTGTTGTTACTAAAAAGAATAAAAGAAGCAAGAAAGTGATGTCTGCCATTGAACCTGCTTCAATAGAAACGTCACGATTTTTTCTTTTCTTTATCAACATAGTCAATTATCTCAATTAGTTATTTTTCTTATTAAAGTTATATAAAGCGTCAATTAATTCTATTGAACTTTCTTCCATATCGCCTACCAGTTTATCAATTCTTGAAATAAAGAAATTATAGAAGAATTGTAAAACAATAGCAACAATTAACCCAAATAAGGTTGTTAATAAAGCTACTGAAATACCACTAGCAACAATTGCCGGTGACATTTGGTTAGCAGCTGCAATATCATCAAATGCTTGAACCATACCAACTACCGTACCTGTAAAACCAAGCATTGGAGCAACTGATATAAATAATGAAATCCAAATCATTCCTTTTTCCAAAAAGCCCATTTCAATAGCGCCATATGTCATGATTGCTTTTTCTGCAGCTTCGATACCTTCATCAGCTCTTAATAAACCTGCATGGAAAACTGAAGCAATTGGGCCTCTTGTATTTTCACAAACTTTAATTGCCGCATCAACACCACCCGTTTCTAATGCTTTTGTAACCGATATAAGAAATTTTTTCGAATTTGTGCTTGCTCTTATTAATGTATATAGTTTAGTAAAAGCAAAACCTAATCCTAAAATCAAACACCCCAAGATTGGCCACATAAAAAAACCACCTGCGATGAATTTGTCCTGCAATAATGAGATAAATCCAGCATCTTGTGCTTGTGCAAAAATGTAAGCTGTTAATTGCATGAGAAATAACCTCCGAATATTATTTTTTAAGTGTAATTTCGTTTCTAATTTAATTAGCCTAACAAGATTAAGTATTTACAAGTTAAAAATCAATATTATTTTACTTATTATTTTTCATTTTATTTTTTCTTTACCGGTTTTTAGCTCGGTTTAATTTTGTATTTTACATATTAAGATTTAAAACTTCAACCAAGAGGTAAACTTGAAAAAAAAATTTGTTATTATAGATGCAATGGCTGTTGCCTACAGATCTTATTTTGCTTTTATTAACAGACCTTTAATTACGAAACAAGGTGAACCAACTTCTGCAATTTTCGGTTTTGTTAATCAATTATTAAAAATTATTTCGGATTTAAAACCTGACTATATAGCTGTTGCTACGGATTCAAAAGAAAAAACTTTTCGTCATAAAATCTATGAGAAATACAAATCTTCGCGCAGCGATATGCCCGAAGATATGATTCCTCAAATTACTCGTATTTATGAAATTATTTCCGCTTTTAATATCCCCCTTTTTAAGAATCCCGGATACGAAGCAGACGACATAATTGGAACTGCCGTGAAAATTGCAGAACAAAACAATCTTCTCTCTTTTGCCGTTACCCCCGACAAAGATTTCGTTCAACTTGTTTCTGAAAATATTTCACTGGTAAAACCCGGCAAAGCATCCGAAGAGCCTATTATTATTGATCTAGATACAGTGATAAAAAATTACGACTTTAATCCGATTCAAATGATTGACTATTTAGCCTTGGTTGGAGATGCTTCTGATGATATTCCCGGCGTTGCAGGAATTGGCCCTAAAACCGCAACACCTCTAATTAAAGAATACGGCACTATTGAAAATATTTACAAAAATATTGATCTGATTGAAAAAAAAGGACTAAAGAACAAACTAATAAATTCAAAAGAAAATGCTTTTCTTTCAAAAACTTTGGCTACAATTAAGTTAGACGTGCCCATTAATTTTGAGCTTAAAGAATTAGAATTTTGCAAACCGAACTTTGATAAATTAAATAAAATTTTTGCAGAATTAGAGTTTTCACATTTCTCTTCCAAAATTCCCACTCTCTTTTTTGAAAAAAAAACAACCACCGATTTGCAAATCTCGGATACCAAGAAACATAAAACTTTTACAAAAGAGAATGTAAAGTATCATCTAATTACATCAATTATAGACGCTGAAAATCTAGCTAAAAACTTAATCAACTCATCGGAATTTGTTTTTGATACTGAAACGGATTCTTTGGATACTTTAACATTAAACTTGGCCGGAGCATCTTTTGCAATTAAAGAAAATGAGGCTTGGTTCGTTGCCACAAATTCAGGAAACTCTACAAATAATCTTTTTGAAAAAGAAATTACAGATCGATTACCGATAGCCGATTTCATTAAAATATTTAAACCTGTTTTTGAAAATAAAAAAATTAAAAAGATTTGTCAGAACGGTAAATTCGATATTTCAGTATTATCAAAATACGGAATTAATCTGGAGGGATTTTATTTTGATACTATGATTGCTTCTTACATTTTGAATCCGAATGAAAAACATGGAATGGACGAATTATCTGAAAAGTATTTAAATTACAAACCAATCTCTTTTAAAGAAATTATTGGCGATAAAAAAGAAGCAAAAAATATTTTTGATGTTGATTTGCAGATACTTTGCGAATATGCGTGCGAAGACGCCGACATAACACTTCGACTTTATAAATTTCTTAAAGAAGAAATTAAAAAAAATAATCTTGAACAAATTGCTTATAATGTTGAATTTCCACTTGTAAAAGTACTTGCAAATATTGAACGAAACGGTGTGGTTATTGACAAAGTAGCGTTAGGCAAATTTAGTAAAAAACTAAATACCCTTATTGAAAATTATAAAAAGCAAATATTTAAATTGGCCGGTTGTGAATTCAATTTAAATTCTCCGAAACAACTTCAAGTTATTTTATTTGAGAATTTAGAATTACGACCCACAAAAAAAACAAAAACCGGATTTTCAACAAATGCTCAGACTCTAGAAATGTTAAGAGGACAACACGAAATAATTGATTTAATATTAAACTATCGACAAGTACAAAAATTAAAATCCACATACGCTGATGCATTGCCGGAATTAATTCACCCAATAACAGGAAGAATTCATACCACATATAATCAGGCCGTTACTTCTACCGGACGATTATCCAGTATTAACCCGAATCTGCAAAACATACCGATACGAACCGAACTTGGGAAAGAAATACGACGCGCTTTTGTTGCCACCGACAAAAATCATTTAATTTTAAGTGCAGACTACAGTCAAATTGAATTACGAATAATGGCAAGTATTTGCGGAGAAGATAATTTAATAAAAGCTTTTAAAAACGGCGAAGACATTCATCGCGCAACTGCTGCAATGGTTTTTATGGTTAATCCGGAAGATGTAACACCGGATATGAGACGAAAAGCTAAAGAAGTTAATTTCGGAATTTTATACGGAATAGGGCCTTTTGGCCTTAAAACACGTTTGGGGATTTTGCAATCGCATGCAAAAGAAATTATCGAAACTTATTTTGAAAAATTTCCAAAAGTAAAAGATTACATAGACGAATCAATTGAAAAAGCACGGAAAAACGGTTATGCAGAAACTCTTTTGGGACGCAAACGAATTTTACCCAATATTAACAGCAAAAACAGAACAGTTAGACAATTTGAAGAGCGTGTAGCTACAAATATGCCAATTCAAGGTACTGCAGCAGATATGATTAAACTTGCAATGATTAACATTGACAAAGTATTTACAAAATTAAAAGTAAAATCTAAAATGATTTTGCAAGTACATGATGAATTGGTTTTTGAATTACGAAAAGACGAGTCGGAAAAGCTAATTCCTTTAATAGTAGAAAAAATGGAAACTGCACTAAAACTTGACGTTCCTATAAAAGTTGATTACAACGTTGCTGATAATTGGTTAGACGCACACTAAATTATAACCACTCTTCGGCAAATTCTTTTAAGTTTAATGCAAAAAATTGTTTAACTCTATCTTTAATTTCAATTTCCGTTAAATAATTCAAACATTCGTTTGCTAAATCTTTTGCGTCGGAATAATTTATTAATCTGATAATTTCTTTTAAGGTAGGAATAACCGGCGCTGAAACACTAATGGAATCAAAGCCCAAACCAACAAGAAGCGGAACCGCCAATAAATCCGCACCCATTTCACCACAAATACTTACTTTGGCACCGGCTTCTTTGCTTTTTTGAATTATATGTTTCAATGTGCCAATTACTGCGGGATGAAACTCCTGATACAATTTTGTAACAATATCGTTAGATCTATCAACCGCTAATAAATATTGAATTAAATCATTGGTACCAACACTAACAAAATCAACTTCCGCTGCAAATTGTTTTGCCATTACGGCAGCCGAGGGTACTTCGATCATGATTCCGAATTTGATTTTCCGGTCAAAGTCCTTTCCTTCTTCTTCCAACTCAATTTTACATTCTTCAAATATTTTCTTCACTTTTCTAATTTCAAAAATTGATGAAATCATCGGAACCATTATGCAAAGATTTTTCTTGCTGCTAGATCTTAAAATTGCTCTAATCTGAGTTTTTAATAAATCCGGATTATCCAATAAAAGTCTTACACCGCGCCATCCAAGAAAAGGGTTCGACTCTTGCAAATCTACCGGTAAAACTTTATCTCCTCCAATATCCAAAACACGAATGGTAACTTCATTCGGGAACATTTGCTCGGCAATCTTAGAATAAACTTGCACTTGTTCGTTTTCATCGGGAAAGGCTTCATATTCTTCAAAAATTTGTTCCGTACGAACAAGTCCAATGCCTTCGGCACCATTTTTTATCATGAAAGGTAATTCTTCAGTTAAGTCCAAGTTGCCTTTAATTTTTATATGTTTGCCATCTTTTGTAACCGCCGGCAAATCTTTAATTTTTTCTAACTCTTCTTCATGTTTTTTTAATTCATCAATTCTTTTTTTGAAGTAAGTTAAATGATCGATTGTAGGATTAATAATTATTTGACCATGATACCCGTCAACAATTAAAATATCTCCTGTTTCAATTCTCGAAGAAGCATCGATTAAGCCCAAAACCGCCGGAATATTAAGTGAACGAGCAAGAATAGCTGCATGTGATGTTAGTCCGCCAAAATCAGTTACATATCCTCTAACATTTTCTCTGGAGAATAAAATCGTGTCTGCAGGTGTAATAGAATCCGTTACAACAATTACATTTTTAGATATTCTGGATTTCCATTTTTTTCGTTTAAGATTCTTTATAATTCTATTTTTAATATCTTCAATATCTTGGGAGCGCTCTTTCATGTATTCGGTAGAAGAGGCATTCATTAATTCCTGATATTTTGATATTTCATCGTGAACAATAAACTCGGGATTAATTTTCTCTTTTTCTATTCTTTCATAAATATGTTCAATTAAAATCTGATCATCTAAAATCATAATTTGCGCTTCAAAGATAGCCGCACGTTTTTTGCCTAATTTATCAATTGCTAAGGAAAAGACCTTATTCAATTCTTTTTTAGATTTTTCCAAAGCATATTTTAGATTTTCTTTAGCTTCATTAATATCATCAATCGGATCGCTATTAATAGTCTCAACTTCTTTTTTATAAACATAAGCTTCGGCAATAACCAATCCGGGTGCGGCTGCAATACCACGCAAAATATTTTCGTTTTGTTCAAACATTAGATTTCGTCAAATCCTCTATTAAAATAATCCACCATTTCTTCACATAAATTTTTTTCATCGGGTCCTTTAAATGTAAGCGTTACTTCGGACCCCTTTTCAGCAGCTAAAGTCATTACTCCAATAATACTTTTTCCGTTTATATTCAAACCATCTTTGTATATAAAAAAATCAGAATCATATTTAGCCGCTATTTTTACAATTGTTGCAGCAGGTCTGGTATGTAATCCCGCATCATTTTTAATCGTTACAGACTTTTCTATCATTACTTGTTTCTCTTAATTAAATAATTAGCTAACCATCTCATCAGATTATTAGCTTCAGAATCATCAATTTTATTTAAATTTTTTAAGGCTAAATTAGTGTACTTTATAATTTCTTTTTGAGTATCTTCAATAACACCAAGTCTCTTATAAAGTTCTGCATATATTTCAACTTCCGAAGGAGAAATACCATTATTTTTTATTAATTTCTTTAATAAAGTTAAATCTTTTCCCTTTGCTTTTTCAAGAGCTTTTAAAAATAAAAATGTTTTTTTTCCTTCAATTAAATCTCTACCGATTTTTTTTCCGAATTTTTTTTCATCGGCAAAAATATCTAATAAGTCATCTTGTAATTGAAAAGCCATTCCCAAATTTCTTCCGAAACTTGATAAAGCATTTACAATTTGCTTATCCGCCTCAACTATTTCGGCTCCCATCGCACAACTCAATTCCAACAAAGCAGCAGTTTTCTTTCGGATCATCAATTTATACTGTTCAATGGTAACATTTTTTTTACTTTCAAAATCCGTATCATAGCTTTGCCCTTCGCAAACATCAACAAATCCGCGCGTAAATTTTGCCACAACACTTTTAGTATTGTTTTTACAATCCTTTAATAAACATTCAAGTGCAATACCGGCTAAATTATCTCCGGCAAGTATAGCGGTACTTAAATCATTTCGAATGTGTAAGGTTACTCGCCCCCGACGTTTATCGGCATTATCCATTATATCGTCATGCACCAAAGTAAAATTATGAAAAATCTCAACTGCTAAAGCAGCATTATAAGCCTGCGAATACTTGCCTCCTCCGGCTTTTGCTCCAAGCAACACCAAAAAAGGGCGTAACCTTTTACCTCCACTTTTTAAAATATAATCACAAGGTTCGTACAATGATTTTGGCAAACGTTTTTCTAATAATTTTGCTAATTTATTGTCAACATTGGATTTTAATTTTTCATATATTTTTTGTTCTTTCGAAATTGTATTTTTCACTTGTATTCCTTTCATTAAAATGAAAAATAAAAATAGTAATTTTTTTTATAATATTATATAACTAGATATTTTAACCTTTCGCCTTTATGATTTTTGATTTCTGCAACAGTAATTTTTTTTCGTAGTGAATTAATTAAAAAAACTTTATCCGCATTAAGCAAGTCAGAAATTGAAAGTTTTTTTTCATTTATTTCTTTTTTATCCAACAAGTAATTCCTATAACACCCCGATAAAATCCCCGATTTAACCGGCGGCGTATAATATGTGCCTTCAATTTGCAATATTATGTTGGTAAAACTTCCTTCAGCTAATTCATTGTTTTTATTAACAAAAATCACTTCATCACAATTTATCTTGTTTGCTTTTCGCAATTCAAGATTTTTAACTGTGCGATTAGTAGTTTTGTGATAATTAAAAGCATCCGATTTATCAATTTTACTATCAGATAACATTATTGAGTATGTTTTGGTTTGTGCAACAAACTTCTGAATCTCAATCCGAAACTCCCCAAATTTATTCAAAAATATTTTCATTCTATATTTTTCATTGGAATTTAAGTTTCCAATTTTTTCATTCACAATTTCGTCAAATAATTTTTCCCTGAAACTAAATAAAAAATAACCGGCACTATCTTTCATTCTTCTTTTGTGATATTCTAATAAAAAGGCTTTCCTATTTTCCACTAAAACCGTTTCAAACAACTCGAATTCATTTAGCGGATTAGTTAGAAATTTTGCCTTTAGTAAAGTTTCCTTGTATTCCAACTCGGGCACACTATCCCAAACCACCCCACTTCCAATTCCAATTTCTCCCTGATTGTTTTTTTTGTCAATTAATAAAGTGCGAATTGCAACATTAAATATGATTTTATTTTTTAAAATCAGACCAATTG
>CAZCBD010000114.1:0-9441 GCA_964496755.1 uncultured Melioribacteraceae bacterium | reverse complement strand
CTGCCTTCTTCCAATCCGAAATAGAATACTTCCACATTTCGTCACCCTTGCCAATACCAAGCAACTGAAAATCGGGATGAAAACCTTTATCTATTTTTTCAAAATTGCCCTCATTAAGTAACCCCTCAACATAGGCGGTCTGTATTACTTTTTTTATTATTTCTTTTTCCGGATTTATTTCTTTTTCCGGATCTGTTTTTTGCAATTTACATGAATATGCAAAAAGAAAAATAAAACTGAAGATGATAAGAAACTTTTTCATACTTATACTCCATTCTTAATTTATTAGTTGTATTTTAATTTAACTGTAATTTTTCTGCTAAACTTAGCACAAATGTAAGTTAAAGCCTTCTAATTACCTATCTTACTTATCGGGACGAAAGAAAAAGATGTGCAAAATTTAAATACACAAACAATTATGTGTTACGTAGTCTATTTTGGAAAAGTAATCCAAAAATCAATCATTTGAATGGTCTGTAATAAAATTGCTGCAAACAAAAAAGGATAAAATCTTTGATAATACAAATATGTGATATTGAAAAACAAAATAACCGAAAATGAAATTAAAATATCCAACATTCCTTTGTCAAGTTCCGGCAAAACAAATAATACGGACGATAAAATTATAACACCCCAAATCCAAATTTTGCTTTCAGAAATTCCCCAAAGATTTTTTAGAAGAAATATTCTTGAAAAGATGAGAAAAAATTGAGTAATCCAAATAAATGGAATAATAAAAACCAAAGCAAGAAACGGATTTTCAAATATTTCCTGCAAAACCAAGATAACCTTTGTATTATTTTGATTTGTGAAAAAGAAATCCCTAAAAAATAACTTTGCCGAAATATGAATAAAACTTGTACCAATCATCAGCAAACAGATTACAGCTATATCAAGTAATAAATTATTTTCTTTGGAATTGTAAAAAGCAATGGATTGCTTTAATAAGAATTTATTTAATAATATTAAGATGAATAAAGCCAGTGCAACAATAGGCATATACACAAGAAAAAAACCATGAACAGAAATATTCGGTTCATTAATTAATTTATCAATTGCCGCAAAAGCATAAAAAGGAATTATACCAATAAGAATGGCAATTATAATTTTCTTATTTTTATTTTGCATTTTTAAACTCTGTTGGGGTTAATCCCGTTATTTTTTTAAATGCCGTATTAAATGCCGAAATCGAATTATATCCTACCTGATAAGCAATGCTTTCAATTTTTTCGTTTGTTTTGGTTTTTATTCTATTTTGAGCTTCTTTTATCCTATAATTTGCCAGAAGCTCATAATATGTTTGTTGCATTTCCGTATTTATTGCTTGCGAAAGTTGATGGGTAGATGTATTTAGCCTTTTAGCAAGTTTAACAAGTGAAAGAGTATTGTCGGTATAAATCTTATCATTTTCAAAAAGAGTTATAAGTTTATTTGTCAAAACCTTACAGGATGCATTATCGATGCCGGTTTTTGCATATTTTGTAAATAAATTGAAATTTAAAATATACCCTTTGTTTACTATGAGGTTTAAAGAAAAATAAATAATTACACTGTAGATTACAGCACTTCCAATATATGGCACAAAATGGGTAACAGCATTTAAATAATATAAAAACCAAATCAAAAGCAATACACCCGACAAAATGTTCAATTGCAATTTTAATTCTCTTTTTTCGTTTGGCAACCTTCGAGTTTCTTTTATTGCAATAATCATATAAATTATATATTGCAACATTATAAGTTGATATACAAAATTCCAACGAAAATAATCGGTTCGAACATAATTCAACTCGAACCAAAACAACAATAAAAAAACAGCCGGAATAAAATGTAAATAATCTGTTTTTTTAATTTTAAAACTATCAATTGTGATGGACTTTATAAATAGCATATAAACCGGAGCAATAGCCAAAAACCCCGATAACCCCAACGTTAAAAAAATGTCATGCAAACCATCCGAAAATGTTAATAATATGGATTTGGATATGCGAACGGTTAATGCAAAAACTAATGCTGCAAACAAAAAACTTGTTGTTTTGGCTACCTTTTTTGTTTTCAGAGAATAAACGATTATTATTATACTATTAACAATCCCAATTATACTTATTATTAGCAGTAATACTTTCAATTAAATTTTCTTATTCTATGTTTTTATCCGAATTTAGTTAAAATACTCTTTAATTATCAAATTACCAATTATAGTTTAATTGATTTAATTTGCTTTTCTTCATGTTATTCTCACATTTCAAATAATTGGAATCAGAATCATAGTTTCTAATTCCTCTTTTTTCACTTTACCAGGATCATTCAAATAAAATTCTATTGATTCAGTGCAAAGAGATAATTTTTTCTCAATTGCCCATAAATACATTTCTTTATACGTTTTCCCAACTTTATGATAAGCTCCACAATGAATTGCTTTTATATATTTTGACTTGTTAATAAATGAATTCTTTATTTCTTCGGATAAATTTATTTTTTCCGATAAATTTATTTCTCCGGAAACCGGTATGCCTACTTGAAAATGCCATTTTTTTGTAAACATTTCAAAAAATTTCGCAATCAAATTTTTAGACATTATAGATTTCCAATCGAGCCCAATATACCTGGCATAGGGAATACCCATTTCTAAATTGTTTTCATTTTTGATAACTTTTACGATTTTTTCGTAATCCTTTCCCATAACCGAAGGCATTTTCCATACCGGAACTTGTTCTTCAATTTCAAATACATGCCCGATTTCTTTTTCAATTATTTCCATTTTAACTCTCCTTTATCCTCATTGCAATATTTTTTTACAATAATTCGAATTAATATTTATATAATTAATATTCTTCGTCAATTACTATTTTCATTATTGCATAAAAACAATTAGCTCTATTAAATAAATCGGCTTTACCATATGCTTTTTTATGTTATCATATTGATTATGTTATCATATTGATGTTATCAGAATGTAAAAAAATATTGAATAATAATATATGGATTTTCTACTATTGATTTTACCGTTGATTTATAAAAAATTTTTCGAAATCGGCTTAATAACTGTAATTTTCCCTTTCGCTTTTTAAATCAAAGAATATTATTTGTAACTTTAATATGTAATTAAAAATAATAATATTAACCGTATAAGTTTAAGTTATCCGAAAGATAAACATGCAATCAATTAAAAATAATTTGATAAGTCCAATGGATTTGGAATACTTTGAAAAAATAATATTTGAGCAATCCGATTTTACACAAATACCATTATCCAAGGGTGAGTATGAACATTGTATATTTAAAAATTGCGACTTCTCGGATTCAGATTTGGCAGGCATTAAATTTATAGAGTGTGAATTTGAAAGTTGCAATTTAAGTACGGTTAAATTACAAAATTCAATATTTAGAGATACCGCATTTAATAATTGCAAAATGTTGGGATTACAATTCGAGAATTGTAACAATTTTTTATTATCGTTCAGCTTTAATAATTGTGATCTCAGCTATTCATCTTTTTATCGAACAAATATTAAAAGAACTCAATTTATAAATACAAAACTACATGAAACAGATTTTACGGAATGTATTTTAATCGGTTCATTATTCGATAATTGTGATTTAACCGGAGCAATATTTGGGAATACAAATATTGAAAAAGCCGATTTTTCAACTTCTTTTAATTATTCAATTAATCCTGAAACCAATAAAATAAAGAAAGCCAAATTTTCCCAATCCGGCTTAATCGGTCTTCTTTATAAATACGACATTGAAATCATATAGTTTTGCAAATTATTCATTTATTAAATCAAAATAACTCTTCTTATCGTAAAATTGCTTAAGCTCAAAAAAAATGGCAATTACCGACGGCATAAGGTTAAGACCTAAATTGTAATATTTATCTGCAAGTAATTTATTGCCTCCTATCCATTTTAGCGAAATAAAAACCAAACAGGCAAATAACGCAACAACCCCTATAATAATTAATGAATAAACTTTATGTTTGAATCTTTTGGAATCAGTAAATATTTCCACCTCTTTTTTCGATATTTTTTTGATATCACTCATGCCGCCAAAAGCAAAAGCGAACCCCATAAAAAAAATACCCAAACCTATTTCTTCAACAAAATTAATCGGGCGTAAAAGAGAACCGTGAAAAATATAATACATTGCAGCAACAGCAAACGGAACAGATAAATAAGAAATATTGTGGAATAACTTCGTCATTTTCTTTCCCTTAATTTGAACATACACTCAAGTAATAATAATTGAATATAATCATCAAAAACAGCCTTTCCAAAAAAATAAATTTAATCTTTTGTTAAATTATTTTTCTATTTTATTGTCAGTATAATTTTTTTTGAATTTAAAATATATTTCTCACTCCCTGTTCCGTAAATTTCATAACTATTACTTTTCTGTTTTCCGTTTACCAATAATTTTCCATCAACTTTGCACAGTAGCGTTTTTAGTTCCGATTTTTGAATAGAATCCAGCTCAAGTAAATTTGCGTTTTTAACCTTAAGCACTGAAAGACTGTTTTTAACTATAAGGGTATCTGCCGTTTGAATGAGGATTTTTTTATTGTATGGAACTGTAATTAAATTACTAACTTTTTCGCTGTAAGTATTAATTCCAATTATTTTGTATTTGAAAATAGGTGGAGTTTTAACAAAAATAGTATCGTTTGATTGCCTGAATTCTGTTTCGAACAATGGTCTTTTTTCAGGATATTTTAATCCCATAACTTTTCCTTTTACCGATAATTTGGAAATTATCTCAATTTTATCGGATTGTGAAGTATTGATTGTTGTGTTTCCTGATAAATCAAAAACAATTACATTAATTTCTTTAAGCGATTTAGTAAATTCATTTGTTTTTATTTGCGCGTTAATTGAAAAAAATAAAGCAAAAAACAATGTTGATAAAAATATTTTTTGTGTGTTCATATTAACTCCTACTTTAGTTGTTAAACAAAATACATAGCATACCTATGTTAATAGGTAAAAAAACTACTTTTTCTTTACAAACCGTAAAAACAAGGTTATTAAAAAATAAAAACCGATTGCAAAAAATGTTACCACAGGAATAAACCAAAACCCCAAAACATCTTTTACCCCATTAACATCACGCAAAAATCCGAAAGAATGAAAATTTCCGTTCATATAAAACAAGCCTGTGTTCGAGGGAAAAACAAGTTTCATTATGATAAGAAAGAGAAAAGAAAATAACAGTAAATATAAAAAGGCAAAAACACTATAAACTATTCCGTTTTTAAAATTTAACAATAAAGCTTGTAAAACATATTTCGGGTTAAAAGTACGAACAGCTTGTGCAATTTTTTTATCGGCAATAATGGGTTTTAAAAATTCTTCGGGCGCTCCAAGCTTTTCTAATACGGTCAATAAATTATCAATCTCCTCGCCATCGGAAAATCGTTGCAGTCCCTCAAAAATATGACTATTTATTTCCATCAGCATCTCTTCCCGATCCGCTTGCGGTAAAATTTCCATACATTTTTCGGCTCTTTTCAGATAGTCTTTATAAATACGTTCTGCTGTTGCTGATGCTAATTTGATATTTTTCATTTTATAATATTCTTTTAATTGAATTATTTATCTTTGCCCAAAATTCTTTCATTTCCAACAAAGCACTTTTGCCGTCTTCGGTCAGCGAATAATATTTTCTGGGTATTCCGGATTCTTGTTCAACCCATTTCGAAGATACCAATTCTTCTTTTCGTAATCTGTTTAATAAAGGATATAAAGTACCTTCAGCAATTTCAATGTCGGTATTTCTTTTAATCTTCTCAATTAATTCATATCCATAATATTCATCTCGCTGTAATATATTCAATACGATGAACGAAAGTATCCCCTTTTTTACTTGGGCTGTCCATTTATGTACAAATAAATTATTCATAGTTTAAATGTAAAACAAAATACATAGTAATGCAAGGTGGTTGTAAAAAAAATTATAAATTGTTCAAAAAAAACTCAAATAAAAATAAAAGGAATTACGATTATTGAACAATTCCAAATTACATACCCTGTATCATCATTTGCCTTTTTCATAATATCTTCTTTAATAATATTTTCCGTTACCTTATTTTGCTCTACTCATAAAAAACCGCTATTTCATCTAATTTCTTTCTTTTTAAATTCGGAACATAAACAGGGATTTTCGGATAACCTACAGGAAGCACCAAAAAGGCTTTTTCGTTACTCGGTCTATTTAATACTTCCGCCAAAAAATTCATAGGGCTGGGCGTATAAGTTAATGTGGCCAAACCGGAATTATGAATAGCAGAAATTAACATTCCACAGGCAATACCTACCGATTCATTAACGTAATAATTTTTATGTTTTTCTCCGTTTTCATCCAAATCGTATGCTTTTTTAAAAACAACTATTATCCAAGGTGCTTCTTCCAAAAAGGGCTTGTGCATGTTTGTTGCCAAACGTTCAAGATCTTTTTTCCATTGCTCATTCATCCGGTACTCATAACCTTTTTTTTCTTCAATTTCCGCAGCAATTCGTAAATCGGACTTTACCGACGGATTGGAAACGGCACAAAAAACCCAAGGCTGATGATGTGCTCCCGATGGCGCCGTGGATGCACTTTTAATTATATTTTCAATAACTTTTTTGGGCACAGGCTCTGTAGAAAATTCTCTTACCGTTCTTCTTTTATTAATCCAGTTATAAAACGATTCACTTTTTTCCAACATTTCTTTTTCGGATATTCTATTCGGATTATAAAGATTGTGTTGATATCCGTTAATTAAAATACTTTCTTCATTATTCATATCTTTACTGCTATTCATATTTTCTCCATTTTACTTTTTAATATGCTATACCGGCAAGCACTATGTGTTGCAACTAAAATAAATGGGGGGAATATTTTCTGTTTTATGAATTTATAATTGAATTTTTAATATACTCTTGGCTGTTCAATTATAAAAAAACACATCACATTATCTTTCGGTTAAGATTATATTTGTTTAATTTAATTAAAAGAATAACAATTATCAATTAACTTTATTCTATTCGCTATAATTCTATTCATTTAAAAACCATTACTGTTTTGCTCAGAACAAGCATAAATTAATTTGTGCAATAATTAATTTTAAATAACAAATACAAAAAACGGGAAATTTGATTTTGCTGAGTTTTAAGAAATTGTTTACAATATTTTATTGACGGTTTCTATTGGAATTCCGCTTTTTTCAGAAATTTGTTTTGCCGAAAGACCGTTTCTATTCATATTTTTAACAAAGGTTTCTAATGATTGCCCGATTTCTACTAAATGTTTATCGGGATCGAAGAAACGAATTGTTTTTTGCCCCCATGGTTCTTCATGAATTTCATGTAAAAATATAATTTGTTCATTACAAAGTTTATTATATATTTCATCAATATTTTCAGTTTCAAAATATAGTTCGAATCTATTGGAATTACCCATAGTTGTTAAATGTTTGTTTATAATATGATCAGTCCCTATTTCCCAAATAGTTAGTCCACATTCCAGAATTATATTTTTACCGAAATCGTGTTGAATTTTTTGATTAAGCAATCTTAAATAAAAATCCTTTGATTTTTCAATGTTTTTAACAAATAGTACCGAAGAATGAAATTTCATAACAATATTCCTTGCATCAGATTTTTGAAATTAAAATTTTTTTGAAAGTAAAACTTTACCCAAAAACAGATAACGGCATTTAATTTTGAATTATGCAATTTTAGAATGGTTTTAGTGAAAAATAAAACATTATTCGTAAAATTAAAATACTATTCGGGTATATTATTTTTTTGCCGTAGCTAAAGTTAAGCCTAAGATTGACAGCACAATTGTTTTACTCCACTTGGTGGTATTCCAAAACTTAGGGTTATTTATATATCTGTTTAATTTGCCCGATAAAATGGAAATTAAACTAAAAACCAATAAAGCCTGTACCATAAAAATCAAACCGAAAATTATCATTTGTATTGTTATATTAATTCCGTGTGGAGTTACAAACTGAGGTAAAAAGGCAATAAAAAACAATGCAACTTTAGGGTTTAATACATTCATCAGAAAGCCTTTTCTAATTAACGGAATTACATTATTTTTATTTTTTGTTTTGCTTGTTTGAATAATTAAACTCGGTTTCTTTTCTTTGATAGCCAAATATGCTAAATAAAACATATAGGCTGCACCCAAATACTTAATTACGGAAAATGCAAGTGCGGATTTTTGTATTATTATAGATAAACCCAAAGCAGCACCCAGAGTATGAATTAACACACCCAAGGAAAGCCCGATTGATATGGCGATACCTGTTTTTTGTCCGTTGGTTATACTTTGGGTTAGTACAAATATATTATCCGGTCCGGGCATAAAAGATAATAAAACAGATGTGCCTATAAATGATATTATTAATTCTATTTCCATTTTACTATTCCTTTTTTATATTCGCTAAAGGATACAATAACCGCTTTTCAGCATATTACTTTCGCATGCATTTTCATAATTTCATCACTAATTGCATTGCAAATTTAGTGATAATATATTTACTTTCAAATCCGGTTTTTATCCGTAAATTCATCTTTTTCCGTTGTAGAAATCAATTCATTTTTTGCCCTATTTTTTCAATCTTTTTCAACCATTTTTTTCTTTTGGATTCGGTTGATAATTTTATTGAACTTAATGTTATTATTTTTACCGGTTTTATTCCACAGAATTTTAATATTCCTTTTTTCATTGAATTATGCCCCGGCCTGTTATAAACAAAATTGTAATACCATTTAGGAGTATCCATTGTAACAATTAATCTGCCCGTTTTCCCTTTTAACAATTTATCCCAAAGCAAAGAATTTTTTCGATATTTAAAAGCAAATTTCGGCAAAAATACTCTTTCTATAAATCCTTTTAATATAGCAGGTTGCGTTCCCCACCAAGTGGGATACACAAAAACCAAATGCTCGGATTCCAAAATGTCATTTTGTAGATTTATTAAATCTGTTTCAAGTTCCGTTCTTTTTCGATAACCGAATTTTAATATCGGCGAGAATTCTAAATCTATTAAATTTACAAGTTTACAATCTGCCCCCGAAGATTCCGCTCCTTTTTTGTATTGTTTAGCCAATTCAAAGCAAAAACTTTCTTTGTCCGGATGCCCGTTTATTATTAATATTTTCTTCATATCAAATATTCCATGTTTTAAATGTAAATTATATTTTACTTACGAGCAAATAAACGATAAATATGCTCTGTAATAAAACTAAAACAATCTGTATTAAATTATCTTGCAACAGCCTGTTTTTTTTCGATTGAAATATTTAATGATTAAGTTATCTACAAAACCCGCACCCCGAGCGAAATCTGAACCCTGAGCTTGTCGAAGGGTGAAGAAAAAATAAAAAACGGTTTATTGAAAAACTACCCCGCATACTTCGACAAGCTCAGTATGATTTCGACTAC
>CAZCBD010000113.1:0-9569 GCA_964496755.1 uncultured Melioribacteraceae bacterium | reverse complement strand
CAGATGAAGAAATTGAAACTACAATCCGTCAGGTTATTGACAAGGCTTTGGTTTCCGAACAGGTGATTGATATTTTTGATGCGGCAGGAATTAAAAAACCGGATATTTCTATTCTTTCGGAAGAGTTTCTTTTGGAGCTCAAAGGAATGGAACACAAAAATGTTGCAATGGAAGTTTTGAGAAAACTCTTGAATGATGAGATAAGATCCCGCTCGAAAAAGAACTTGGTTAAAAGCAAAACATTAATGGAAATGCTTGAAGACTCCATTAAAAAATATCACAATAAAATATTAACGGCTGCTGAAGTGATAGAAGAGCTTATTGAATTAAGCAAAGAAATTGTTGCTATGGATAAACAAGCCGAAGAACTCGGTTTGTCGGATTTTGAGTATGCTTTTTATACTGCCGTAGCCGATAATAAAAGTGCAAGAGATTTAATGGGCAAAGATAAATTGCGGGAATTGGCAGTTGTGTTAACAGAGCGTGTAAAAGCAAATGCATCAACTGGACTATAAAAGAGAGTGTAAGAGCAAAACTGAAAGTAATAATAAAACGAACTTTGAGACAATTCGGTTATCCGCCTGATATGCAGAAATTGGCAACAGAAACCGTATTGAAACAAGCCGAATTAATTGCAAATGAGTTAACAAATGAATAAGCCAATGCATAAAGCCATACACAACTTGTCCCGTTTTTCGGGATTGCCAAGTCGCACAAAGCCGACAACACAAGCCGAAACTTGTCAATAAGTATGTCTTTGCCAACGCTGAGAAAGATGCTAACAAAAATGGAAGGAATGAAGAAAGCCCAGCACCTAACAATGTATATAAGTCATTGGGCGTTAAGTGTTAAAATTGAAAGTAAAATGAACATTAACAGACATAGCAACATCCAGCAGAAACGAAAAGTATATCGAAATTAAGTAAATATTAATACAAGAAAAAATTAGAGCAATTGGCCATTGATTTGAATTAGAAAAAACGAATAGCAAGGCAATATTAATAAATTATAAAAAAAGATATTTAAGAAAAAAACATTCGTGCATTAGTGGCAAGCGAATAATTTTAATTTATCGGGCTGATTCATTTAAAAATAAATAAACCCAACAAATGTTGGGTTTTTGCAAAGTAACTAATTAATTAACAAATTAGAGTTTGAACTGAAAACTCAATTTATATTCGGTTACCGAATCACCTGTTTGCGGTTTTGTAACTCTGATATTAGGAGCTATAAATAATCCTTTAGCAGGTTTCAAATTAAATCCGGCAACAAAATAAGTATTGCCGTCATTATCTGCATCAGTATTCGGATCAAAGAGATCAACTCTGGCAAAGGCATCAGCTTTTTTTGTTAAACTAATATTTGTGTAGGCTGATATTATTGTTGCGGTGATATTTGCACCGCCTGTTTTATATGAATCGAATTCAGCGCCGATTTTGAATTTATTTAATCTAACAGCACCAAATAGGCCTAAAAGAGTTTTTGCCTCGGTAGTTGTTGCCAAACCATTGGAATAATCGAAAGATTCGTTGGAAAAAACCGCTCCAAGATTAAAACTGTTTTTATCATTTAATTTGGAACTTCCATAATAAACTTGAGCAGAAATTTTTTTGTAATTATCGTTTTCTGCTTTTTTATAGCCTGTGCCATTGGAAACAATTAAACTGATATTTAACTTCTTTCCGATTTTGTTTGAATATCCAATACCCAAATCGGCCGAGCTGGCAAATTTATTTTTATCCATTGCCGATTTTTCAATAAATCTATATCCCCAATTCTTTTCTTGAACACTAAAAACATTCAATCCTTGCAAACCAAAAACAAATGTACCGAATTCCGATTTCCATTTGATTAAAGCGTTTTTCAGATAAACGGATAGACGAGTATCTTTGCCGGTATTAAATCTACCAACATCAGTTGTAAATTTGTAAGAAATGTTTTTGGTAAGATTATTTTTGAAAGTGAAATATGCCCGATGAATTTCGAAACTGTTTGTAGGGGTTTTATCTTTCTGATATGAATAATCAAAAAAAACTTTTGCACTAAATTTACTTTGTGCAAAAATTGAACTTAAAATAAAAATGAGCGAAACAGTTAATAATTTTTTCATTATTACTCCATATTGGTTATTAAAAAACATTTACTCTTCATTTATGTTGAAAAAAATATTTTCATATTTATGTCTTATATTTTGGGCTTTAATTGTGAAATAAACATCTTCAACTATGTTTGTAGTTAAATCGCCAATTCTTTCCAAAGAATGGATTAGATCGTAAAGAAAAAAAACGGAATTTATTTTTTCGGGATTAGAAACCGCAAATTTTTTAATACTATCCGAAGCCTTATCTTTAAGCTCATTCAATTTTTTTTCAAGACTAAAAACCTTTTTAGAAAGTTGTTCACTTTGTTGAATAAAAGCTTCTGTGGAATAAGTAAGCATGTCCAGAACAATATTTTTCAATTCACTAAAGTTTATTAACTCAAGTTCTTTCATTGAATATTTTGATGTTAAAACGCCCTTTGCTATATTGGCGGCCAGGTCGCCAATGCGTTCCAAGCTGCCATTAATGGTGATTGCCGCAAAGATAAATCTTAAATCGTAAGCTACGGGTTGATTTAGTACAACTAACTGCAAGCATAATTTATCAATTTTCAGATCGATTTTATTAACTTCATTTTCGTTCGAAATAATGTTAACCGATAATGTAGCATCGTGATTTTCTGTGGCAATAAAAACATTTTTCACTTGTTTAAAAACAAGAGAAGTCATTTTAATAATTTGCTTTTTAAGTTTTTCCAACTGATTGTCAAAATGTTTGTTCATAATTTATCCCTGTTTAACCAAATCTTCCGCTTATATATTCTTCAGTTTGTCTTTTAGAAGGATATGTGAAGATTGTTTTTGTTTTTGCAAATTCAATTAACTCGCCTAAGTAAAAAAAAGCGGTATAGTCGCTAACTCTGGATGCTTGTTGCATATTATGTGTAACAATAACTATTGTGTACTTATGTTTGAGATTATAAATAAGCTCTTCAATTTTTGAAGTACTTATAGGATCCAAAGCGCTGGCCGGTTCATCCATCAGAAGAATTTCCGGTTCAATGGCAAGTGCACGAGCTATGCAAAGCCTTTGTTGTTGGCCTCCGGATAAACCGAGTGCAGATTCATCGAGCCTGTCCTTAACTTCCTCCCAAAGAGCAGCTTGTTTTAAGCTTTCCTTTACTTTGTTTTTTAATCCCTTTTTATCGCTCCTAAACATTCCGTTCACTCGTAAACCATAAGCAACATTTTCAAAAATTGATTTGGGAAAAGGATTTGATTTTTGGAATATCATTCCTACTTTTTTTCTTAGTTCAACCACATCTAAATTTTTGTTGTAAATATTTTGGTTATCAATAGAGATAGTACCTTCAATTTTTGAGTTTTCAACCAAATCATTCATTCTGTTAATAATTCTTAGAAATGTTGATTTACCGCATCCCGATGGGCCAATAAAAGCGGTAACTTTTTTTTCGGGTATTTCGATATTTATGTTTTTTAGGGCTTGTTTTGTTCCGTAATAAAAATTTAGATCGGAGACTTTAATTTTACTTTTTTTAGTCAAACAATTATTCTTTAGGTTGTCAAAACTTTCTAAAGGCTGATCAAGTAATTGATTTAGTCTTTTTTGATATTCAATATAATTTTCCAATTCAAAGCTCATTAGAATGTTGATGATTTATATTTTTTTCTTAGTTTGTTTCTTAGTAGCATAGCAGAAATATTAAGTAGCACAACAATAAATATTAATAGTAGAGTAGTCATATATACCATTGGCAAAGCGGCTTCAATATTGGGAGATTGAAAGCCAACATCGTAGATATGAAAACCAAGATGCATAAACTTTCTGTCCAAGTGAAAGAAAGGGAAGTGCCGGTCCAATGGCAGATTAGGAGCAAGTTTAACCACACCGGTAATCATTAAAGGAGCAACTTCGCCGGCACCTCGGGCCATTGCCAAAATAATTCCGGTTAAAATTCCGGGGGTAGATGCAGGCAGAATAATTTTTTTTATTACTTGCCACTTTGTGCTTCCCAATGCAAGCGCAGCTTCGCGGATGCCTCGTGGTATTGAGGCAATTGCTTCTTCTGTCGATACAATAACAACAGGTACCGTTAATAAAGCTAATGTTAGAGATGCCCATAAAATACCACCCGTGCCCCAGGTTGGTGTTGGTAGTATTTCAGGATAAAAAAGCTTATCAATTGTTCCGCCGATTGTGTAGATAAAAAAACCAAGGCCGAATACACCGAATACTATTGATGGAACACCGGCTAAATTGTTTACGGCAATTCTAATGAATTGAACCAACACACCTTGTTTTGCATATTCTCTTAAATATATTGCGGCCATTACGCCAAACGGTACGGCTGCAAGACTCATTAAAATGACCATTAGAATTGTACCGAAAATTGCAGGGAAAATACCACCTTCGGTATTTGATTCTCGCGGATCATCGGTTATGAAATTATAAATTTTATTTATTATAAATATCGTGTCATCAAAAAAGTTCATCTTATTTGGGTTATAAAGATTTACGATATTGATCAGTGGAATAATAGTAGTATTTGAATCGGCGGTGGAAAGTTCAATTCTAAAATTGTTGGCTACGTTTCTTAGTGAATCAACTTTTTTTTCCAAAATTGAATATTTTACTTTTTCCAATTCAATTTGATTCGCAAAATATTTTGATTTATGCTGTTGGCTTTTATTTTTTAATTCTCTAATCTTTTTTTCATAGTTATTTATTTGGTAATTGATAGCACCGATTTTATTTTTTTCAATATCTTTTAATTCATCTCGTAAGTTACTAACGTAATTAAGCAGGGAATCCAGATAAGCTCTATTTTCATTCGAATAGTTTACAACTTTATTATTTTCAAAAATCCTTTTAATATATCCGTGAAAATTACCGAATTCATTTCGTTCAATGATAAAAGCATTGTTTGCTTCGAACATTGTGTCAATTTCATTTTCGGATATCCATTTATAATCCAATCCGTAAAAGTCTCTATTTGCAATTTTAAATTTTATGCGTTTATATGAAATGCTGTCGGTTTTTATTGTTTCTTCTTCTTTTATTTGAGCTACGTATTTTTCTCCGTTCTTAGTAATAATTTTAACTGTTTTTGCTGGAAAGTAATAATCTATTCCTTGAACAAAAACCAACAAAAGTAATCCGGTAATCATAACTATTGTTATTGCTAATGCAAGGCCGGTAAACCAAATATAAATATTACCTTTTTTGAAAAATTCTGTAAATAGTTTCAACTGATCCTCAAATTAAACATGCATGTATTTTTTTCTTAAACGTTGCCTAACCAATTCGGCAATAGTGTTTATTAAAAAAGTTAAAATGAAAAGCAACGCTGCGGAAACAAACAAAACCCGATATAATGTACCGTGAAATGGAGCTTCCGGAATTTCAACAGCTATATTTGCAGAAAGTGTTCGCATACCGTTAAAAGGATTCATACTCATAATTGGTGTATTGCCCGTTGCCATTAGAACTATCATTGTTTCGCCAATTGCACGGCCAAAGCCGATCATAATTGCTGAAAAAATACCCGGACTTGCTGTTGGTAATACAACTCTAATACCTGTTTGCCATTTATTGGCACCAAGTGCAAGCGAAGCTGAAGTTAAACTTTCCGGTACGGTTGAAATTGAATCTTCACAAATAGTGAAAATAATTGGAATAACGGCAAAACCCATTGCAAACCCTACTACAATGCTGTTTCGTTGGTCATATGTAATTTGAAATTTACTTTCCAAAAAACTTCTGAAATCAGTTCCCCAAAAGATGGATTCAAAGTAAGGGCCTAATTCCAAAGCAATATATGAACCTAAGATAAGGAAAGGAATGATTAACAATAATTCATATCCGGCCTTAACTTTATTGTTAAGAATACTAAATTTCTGCCACAAAAAAACAGCGAAAATTATCATTAAAGGTTCAATAAATAAAAGCAATATGAAGCCTGAAAAATTTCTTTCCAATTCGGGGGCAAGCCAAATACCTGCTAAAAATCCGATTACTACACTGGGCAAAGCCGACATTAATTCAACTATCGGTTTCACTTTATTTTTAATTTTCGGATGTGCAAATGTACTGGTATAAAAGGCGCCCAGTAATGCTAAAGGGACCGCAAACAGCATTGCATAAAATGTGCCTTTTAATGTACCGTAAATTAAAGGTATTAGGTTCAATTTAGATTCAAATGAATCGTCACCCCCTGTAGATTGCCAACTATATTCCGGTTTCGAATATCCTTCGTATAGAATTTTTCCGAACAATGTTTTTAGACTGGTTTCAGGATGAGGATTTTCAATTTGAAAATTAATTAATTTATCATTGCTTAGCCTTACAAGCATTCCGTCGGATTTAGGAGCAAATCTGATTTCTTCAATTTTTGCACTTTTAATTTTCCGATTGAATAACAGTTTTTCACTTGTTAAAAAATATAGATTAAGATTATTCAGTTTATCTGAAACAAGGAATTCTTTTCTCCTTTTCGAGGAAATAATTTTTTTGATTTCGCTTGTCATTGAATCGAATTTATGACTTTGGGTTAAATTGTATTTTCCGTTATTGTTTGTTATTACGTATGAAAAAAGATTTCCTTTGGTTGTGCCCACAATCAAAGATTGGCTTCCCAATAAAATACAAGTAGCTGAAATTTTTTCATCGGAAGTAAGATTTAGCTGTTTAGTTGTTATTAATTCTAATTCTGCATCATCATTAATTTGAAAAGAGTAAATCCGATTTCCATTTGCAATTCCAAATAACCTTTTCCCCACATGATCCAATAAAAAATTTCCGAATTTAATTTTAGAAATGTTTTGATTAAGTGGATTTTGTACGATTATTTTATTTGTGTCGCCAAGAATGGAAGTTTCAATTTTTTCGGAAACGATAAAATATTTTCTATTTATTTCAGCAAGCATGGTTTTATTACCATTGTCATCAGTCGCTATTTGAAGTTTATTAATAGGGTTAATTGCATTATCGATTTTTATGATTTCATTGAACCGAGGATTTGGTGTAATTATTCTTTGGTCGGAATTATCGAAAGATACATTGAAAGATAAATTATAGAATGCAACCTTGCCCGAGTCTAAACCAACAGCAATACTGTTTTGCTGTAGATTTAGAGAAGCGGAATATATTTTGCTATTGCCAATTTGCATTAACTTAAAAGAACTTATTTTTTTATTTTTCTCAAGATTGATGAATTCAAGAGTTTTATCGGAGGTTAAAACCCAAACAATTTTTTGGTATTCATCAACTCCCGAAAGCAAAATCCTATTTTTTAATGTTATTTTATTTGATTCGTTAATTTTAGCATCAAACAACAAAGGCAAACCTTCGGCAAGAATAAAAACCAAGATCCCGATAACGGCAATAATGATAGATATTCCACCACCTTTGATTACTAGTTTTGCAATTTTATCAAATAGGACTGCTCTTTTGTGAGCAGTCTTATTTTTATTTGAATTATTCATTACCATTTTCCCGTAGCAGAAGAAATATTATTTAAGTACTTTTAAATTTTTGTAAACAACTTTTGCCGGAAGAGGTAAGTAACCGTCTTTAATAACAATTGCTTGACCTTCATAGCTTAAAACAAACTTCAAAAATTCTTTTAATAATGGAGTTAAACTTTCATTAGGTTTTTTATTTATGTAGATATATAAAAATCGACTTAAAGGATATTTTCCGCTTAAAACATTTTTATAAAAACCATCATAGAATTTTTCTCCTTTCTTTTTTGCAAGAGGAACAATTCTAACTCCGGAAGTTTTATAGCCAACGCCACTGTAGCCTATGGAATATTTATCATTAGTTACTGCTTGTACAACTGATGCAGAGCCCGGTTGTTCTTTTACGGTATTTTTATAATCTCCTTTAAATAGAGCATGTTTCTTGAAGTAGCCGTAAGTGCCTGATGCTGAGTTCCTTCCGTAAATACTAATTTTCTTTTTTGACCATTTACCCGTTAAACCTAATTCGCCCCATAGGGTTACATTTTTGTGTCCGCTTTTATGGGTTTTCGAGAAAATTCCGTCTAATTGTTCCATTGATAAGCCTTTAATCGGATTGTCCTTATTAACATATACAGCCAATGCATCAAGGCTTGTTTCAATTCTTGTGGGTTTGTAACCGAATTTTTTTTCAAACTTATCTATTTCTTCATTTTTCATTTTGCGAGACATTGGGCCTAATTCGGAAGTTCCACTAATTAAAGCCGGTGGAGCCGTAGAACTTCCTTTGCCTTCTATTTGGATATTTACATTCGGATAATATTTTTTGAATGCTTCTAACCATAGAGCCAATAAGTTGTTCATTGTATCCGACCCAATACTATTTAAGTTACCGGAAATACCACTAACTTTTTTGTAATGAGGCAAAAGATTTTCAACTTCAACTGTCTGAGCATTTAATTACAATGTTAATAAAACAAAAAGAATTAATGTGGTTGTTTTGCGTAACATATTTTTCTCCATTTGAATTTTGTGATAAACAAAATTAAAAAGGGGATATTAAGCTAATGTTACGTAAATGTTAAGGAATTGTTAAATCTTAAACTATTAGAAAAACATTGTGGGGTAATTTTAAAAGCATAACGAAAAAATAAATTTTTGTTTTACGGAGTGCTAAAAATATTTGATATTAAAGTCATAAAAAGAAAGGCAGATACAATTCTATCTTTTTGAGAGATGCTAATTTTGGTCGTGTTTGTTCTGCCCATTAAAATATTTTAAGCTTAAACTATTATTTTGTCATAATTATCAAATTATCAAAACCAATGGGAGAATCTACAAGCGAGCCGAAATATCCTACATATCCTTTCTCTATTGGATTTGAAACCGTGGTTGTTAGCTTGGTAGTAACCTCGGAGGTTTTATTTGTAATTGTAGCGGTTAAGATATTTCCTTCCACTTTAAATAAAACAGTATATGCGGTAGAGGCGGAAAATTGGTAATCGATTTTTTCAATACTTGTTTGGTTAGGAGTTGCGTTTGAATTAAATCTATCAATTGAAATTGAATTGTTTTGAAAATCGAGTTTGAAAAAATAAAACTGTATGGGAGCAAAAATATTTCCCGAGAATCTGTTAATTAATCCGGCAGTTCCTTTGGTGGGTTTGTTTTCACTAATTGATATTTCAGCTTCGAGGGAAACATTTCCAAATTCCAAATCCTCATAATATTTCAGAGCAAAGAAATTATCGGTATTTATTAATTTGTAATTTTCAATTTTTAATCCGGAATGTTCGGAATAATACTTCCATTGATCGGCCGTATTAATTCTATAAAAATTATCTGCATGAATAGGTTTCCACTCGGGTATTTCAACTTCGTTTGAGCATGAAACAAGAATAATTAATGCAAATAATAAAAAAAGTTTTTTCATTTTATTCCCTATAAATTGTGAGTTTCAAATTAGTGTTTTAATTAAAAAAAACAAAACCGATTTTAATATTTCCTAATTAAAAATAACCTCTGATAAATTTAATATAATGAG
>CAZCBD010000112.1:0-9600 GCA_964496755.1 uncultured Melioribacteraceae bacterium | reverse complement strand
AGAAACCCAAACATAATCTTTTAAAAGTTTTCGTCCTGCTTCTTCATCTGAAGTTTTAAAAATTTCTATTCCGTTAGAAAAACATTCGGCAACGGCTTGCTCAATTTTAAGAAGTCTTTCTTCAAAAATTCCGGCGGTTAATTTTCTTTCGTGGTTTGAAGCAATGGCAGCAATATTCTTTGTAAAGTCGCCAATTCTTTCAATATCAATAACAATACTTACCAATGCCAAACCGGAAGACAGTTCGCCGGAACCAACAACTACCAAATGGCTGAAAACATTTCTTCTAACTTCGCGTTGATATTTATTTACTTCGCTATCTTTATCATAAATATCAAAGTTCAATTTACATTCATCTGTTTCTCTAAGAATTCTTTTCGACTCTTTAAACATTTTAAACGTAAGTTCTAACATTTCAAAAGATCTGTTAAATGCTTGATCCATCAGTGAATCTTTTTTAAATATTGATAATAATTCTTTTATCATACTTACCTCATTTGGATATATAAATTACTAACATTGGTATTACAAAAAACACAGTAACAACAAATCCGATTGGAATTAATTTATTTTTAATTGATAATTCCGCAAATTTTTCGGTCAGATAAATTGGTACACGTTTTAGCGGCCACCATAAAAGCATTCCGCAAGTATTAAATAATAAGTGTGAAAATGCAACGATAACTGCAGCAGGATTGCCTGTAATTAATGATGCAAGAATTGCGGTAACGGTTGTACCAATATTTGCACCTAAAGCATAAGGGAATATTTGCGAAAGTTGCAAAATTCCGGCACTTGCCATGGGCACCATCAAAGAAACTGTTATCGAACTGCTTTGCACCATAACGGTTAACAACAATCCCACAAAAAATGCTCTTGCTTCGGTTTTGAACAAAATTTTGTCGAACCAAGCTTTCGCTTTGGAAACAACCAAAACCTTCAAAGCATCTACCATGTACTTTAGCGATGCAAAAAGTACAAGCAAGGCCAAAACAAATAAAAGCCATGGCAAATCATGCCCAAAACCTGTTTTCATTGCTGCAACTATAGGTTTTGTTAAAGCTTTTACGGGACTTAAGAAATTAAGCCCGCCAACATTCTGAAACACATCTCCCATCAAAGTTGCAATTTTCCCAAGAAAATTTGTTGAAAGTTGCAACGGAAAGAAAACAATTACAGAAAGAATATTGAAAAAATCATGAACTGTTGCAGCAGCAAAAGCTCTTTTGAATTCATTGCCTCTATTAATTTGAGGAAATGCTGCTAAAAAACTTGTAACCGATGTGCCTATATTAGCACCCATTATAATCGGGATAGCAGTTTCTATAGTTAAAGCACCTGCAGCAACCATCCCAACAACTATTGAAGTTGTTGAAGATGAGCTTTGAATTATTGAAGTTGCCAAAATCCCTATAAATAATCCGACAAACGGATTTGAAGTTGTTTGGATTAACGAATGCGAAAAATCCTTCCCAAAAAGTTTCAGGGCTCCACCCATCATATCCAAACTTAAAATAAACAAATATAAAAAAACAATAAGCTTTAAGAGCGCAAATAAATTCGAACTCTTTTTCAGATTTTCAATTTTTGTCATATCCTGTAAATTGATTAATTAGCGATATTTTAAATTTAAACAAATTTTTGTTTTATACTTTTAATATTTTCAAATTCAAGAAAAAAAATCTTTGTACGATAAGTATTTTAAAATGAAGAGTTTTTTCATTTAAAGCTAAAAGCGGAGCAGTTATGAAAAAATTATTTTTAATACGGCACGCAAAATCAAGTTGGAAAAATCCTGAGCTTGAAGACTTTGACAGACCGTTGAATAAACGCGGCAAAAACGATGCACCTTTAATGGCCGAATTGTTAAAAGAAGAAAATATGTTTCCCGATTTAATTTTAACCAGTCCGGCAAAACGTGCATTTCAAACAGCTGTAATTTTTGCCGACATATTAAATTATTCTCTGGAAAAAATAATGCTCCACAAAAGACTTTATGAACCGGATGTTGATGATTTTGAAAACGTCTTAAAAAACATCACCGATAATATTAACACACTATTCGTAATAAGTCATAATCCGGGAATTACTGCATTTAACAATTATATTTCCGATAAAAGAATAGATAATATTCCTACCACAGGAATATGTCAAATTGAATTGAATATTAAGTCATGGAAAAAAATTTCATTGGATTGCGGAAAAATACTTTCATTCGACTATCCGAAAAAATATAAATAATCGGCGGGTTTCCCCGCCAACCAATTTATTTAATCTTCAATTACTTCAAAATCATCTTTACCAACACCACATAAAGGACAAACCCAGTCATCAGGAATATCTTCGAATGCCGTACCGGGCTTTATACCGCTATCGGGATCCCCTTCTTCAGGATCATAAACATAGCCGCAAACAATACATAAATATTTTTTCATTTTATTCTCCTTCATTAAAAGAAAACATTTTTTAAAATTCTTCCGTCATTTCAGAAAAGTAGGATTGAGGATGTAAGCAAGCCGGGCATTTTCCAGGTGCTTCGGGGCCTTCGTGTACATAACCGCATTTTATACATTTCCAACGAATGGTTTTTTCTTTTTTAAATACAGTACCATTTTCAACATTGGATAGTAATTTAAGATATCTTTCCTCATGTTCTTTTTCCACTTTGGCAATAGTATTGAAAGCTGCAGCTATTTCCATAAATCCTTCTTCTTTTGCAGTTGCTGCAAATGCCGGATATAAATCCGTCCATTCTTCATTTTCACCTTCGGCGGCAGCTTTTAAATTTTCAGCGGTAGAACCAACTTTTCCGGCCGGATAAACTGCCGTAATTTCTACATTTCTTCCTTCCAAAAAACTAAAAAATCTTTTAGCATGTTGTTGTTCATTTAATGCTGTTTCAACAAATAAATCAGCTATTTGAACATAGCCTTCCTTTTTTGCTTGTTTTGCAAACATATCGTAACGATTTCTTGCTTGCGATTCACCGGCAAAGGCTTTTAGTAAATTTTGTTCTGTTTTTGTACCAGCTAAACTTGCCATTTTTACCTCTTTTTAAATTGAAAATAATTATAAATGATATAAGAATTATGTTATTAAATGTAGCAATAATTAATTAAAATGCCATCCCAAATGTAAAGTAGGCCAGTAATCTTTCTTTTGATTTTGCAAGTACAAGATTAAATACATATTTATCATTTATTAAAGAACCCCAGATGCCTGCACCATATGAAAAATGCCATTTTTTTGATTTTTCATTTTTATAAAATACTCTTCCTGATTCAAAGAAAATGTTTGTCCCTATTTTAAATGAAAAAATAAACTTTAATGTTGAAATATATTGTCGCAATTCTGCTTGCGAAAAAATATAGGCATCGCCTCCAAATCTATTTTCTAAAAAACCTCTTAAATTATTTTCTCCGCCCAAAAAAGCAGCATCAAAAAAAGGATTGTTCCCAAATATCTTTTCTCCTCCACATCTAAGTGCTAAAACTTGTTTCAGAAATTTAATACTGAAATATTTTCTGAAATTAAATTTTACTTTATAATAATTTTTTACGTTCGAAAAAATATCGGGCGAATAACCAAAATAAACACTCGCCAATTCACCATATTGGGGGAAAGATTTCAAATTCCGATTATCATATAAAAACGAAAAAAATAATCTAACTCCTTTGTAAATTCCCAAACCATTATTCGAATACTGTAGGGTTTGTTTTTCTATATCTTTATTCTTAATAAATGTATCCGTGTAAACATATTCTCCGCCAAAATTTATAGAATGCTTTTTAGAAAGTTCAACTATAAATCCTGCAGAGAGAAGGAATTTTTTTAATTCCATTTTATAAAAATCCGAGTTATCTTTTTGCGAATTAAATTCGGTTTCATTTCCTAATCCAAAATATCTTGTAAATAGAATATCTGTTTTAAGAATCCTTAAACTAAAAGATGTTTGCCCTATGAATTTATTGAAAAGCCCTAAATACTCTACCGCAAAGCCTTTTGGCTTTGTTGCATATTTTACTTTTAAAATATTTTCGGAAGCAAAAGGATGTTTGTTGAAGGCCAAAGTATTTAATTTAAATTTGGCGCCAAATTCAACTCCATTTTCGCTTGTGTAGGTTCCAATTGGAATTATAGTTGTTTTAAAATCGTTTTGATTCTCTTCAATATTAAAATATTTAATCTCTTTTGATTTATTTTTTTTACTGTAATGTTGAATTTGCACATTGATATTCTTCGATAAAATTTTGGAAGAATCCGAGCGGTAAAAAATAAATTTGCAATTTTGGGTGAATTTATTCCCCGATGTTGCACCTATTTTTTTTACTCCTTTTGTAGCAATTAAACGAATGGTTTCAATATTTTTTAAATTATCATTAATAAAAATTTCATCGTCACCTTTGTTTAAATAAATGCAGATTTCCTCGGTTAGGTTTGCATCAGTAGGTTTCCTATAAATATTAATTTTATTTGCAGACCCAACTACAGATATTTCCAGCTTGTTATTTTTATTTCCAAATTCAATTCTTTTTGAAAATGACGGCAACCAAATATTCAGTGTTTTATTTATTTGCCTGTAATACTCGTTAGAATAGGTTTTCAAATTTTTGATTCTGAAAATTAATTTTGATTTAATTTGTTTGGATATCGTTGTTGAATAAGATTTAGGCAACAGATCTAAAGCTTTGTCAATTTTATCCTCAGTAAAATTCACTTTGATAAAATCGTATACCGAATCCCATTTTTGTTTGGTTAACGAACTTAAAATAATTTTATCCAAATGCCTTGCCGCCCAAGTAACATTTTTAACAAATCTTTCATTGCTATTTGCCGCTCCTATTTGCGGAGCGAAAAACTTAGCCAATGTTGGAAACACACCATCGAATTTGCTTTCAAAAGATTTTCCTTCAGAAGGTAAAGGTTCTGCAAAAATCATTTTATCTTTCCGATTAATTTTCCATTGTCGGCTAAAATCATTTTCATCCCAAATACCCAATAGCATTTCTATCATTCTAATTTTTAAATATTTTTCATTATCTATTTTTATGTCTAAATTTTTATTTTCAAATAAATTAAACAAACATTTACTGCTAATAATATTACTCTTTTCGATTTCCGAAAAAAGCCCTATCCTTTTTTGAAAGCGTACCGAATTAATATTTTCTCCATTTAAGAAAACAATTGTTGGTAATTTTAAGTCAATTTGAAGACTTTGGAAAATTGATGCCACAAAAATTTCGGCAAAAGGCAAATTTGAAGTTTTCTGTTTTTCAATTATACAAGGTAAAATGTTTTTTTTAATTTCATCCGGTAGATTTACATTTAATTTTTTCTGTAATGACTTAAATAAAAATTCTTTGCCGTTTTTATTTCTGAATTTTAATTCAAATCTATCTTTATCGATAACAGATAAAATTCGTAATGAATCAACATTTACAATTTTAATCTTAACGGGTAATTCCCACAAAGGCGCCCAATTTTCGCCCCATAGAAATTTATCATATTGTGTTAACGAAATAGTATCGGGAATAATTGTTTTGTTGCTTTGAGAAAACAATAAGTTAATAAGGTATAAAAAGAAAATAAGTATGTGAGTTTTTTTTGACAACATATTTTAAATTACAAAAAATAAATTAAAGAGCACCCATACAAAAAAGCCCGATCAAGTCGGGCTATATTTTGTATATTTAATAAAAACATTCTTTAAGAATTAATTTTTATTCATGTGCAATTTAATTAGAGCCATTTTCAGCTTAAATTGAGTTTATAAAATATTAGCCTCGCAATTTAAATATAATCGGCAAAGTCATTTTAACTTTAACAGGTTTACCTTTTTGCATACCCGGTTTAAACTTGGTTTTCTTTACTGCTTCAAGAGCAGCTTCATCGCAACCACCACCAATTCCACGAACTACTTTCACATTATCAACCCCACCTTTTTCATTGATAAAAGCCAAAACATAAACTTTTCCCTGAATACCGGCTTCTTTTGCAATTTTAGGATATTCGGTAATATTTTTGTATATGGCTTTTAATCCTCCTACCGGCTGGGGCATAACTTGAGCAAAAGCTAAATAATCAGTTCCTTGACTTGCCGCTTCAGCACTATCATTAGCAATCAAAAAAATACCTAAACAAAAAAACATAATAAGAGATAAGATTCTTATTGGTTTCATAAACAGCTCCAGATTGTATTTGTTACTAAAAATTTTTATTTAAAAACATTCTTTAGAAATCAATTTTAGTGCCAATCTTTTATTTACCTTTTGTCTGTTTTGAAATGAATAATTTTTTCAGACTATATTAAAAATCAGCAATTTTAGCTTTATTGTATCGTTTTGAGATAGTTATTTACTATTCTTAAAGCTAAATTAAAAATAATACACTTCTTTTTAAAAAATATTAATATATAATTATGTAACTTTTACATGTTTCAATTTGTCATATGTATGTAATCGAATTTTTTTTCAATAATTTTATCGGAGATTAAGTATGAAAAAGATTTTATTTTTTAGCCTGACTTTACTTTTATTTGCTTGCACAAATAAAGATAAAAACAATTCGCAAGCAGAAAATCCTAAAATAGAAAATTCTAAAATTCAAAACAATCAACCACAAATTGTTTTGGCTGATAGTTTTTTCGTAAAAGCTGATGAACTTGTCGGACAAAAAATTAAGATAACCGGCACTATTGTTCATACTTGCCAACATGGTGGAAAAAGGGCGCATATAGTCGGTCAAAATCCCGATACTAAAATTAAACTTGAAACAAAAGAAAATGTGCCTCCTTTTAATAAAGAAATGGAAGGGAACAAAATTACTGCCGAGGGCATTGTTGCTAAATTGGAAATTAACAATGAATACTTAAATAATTGGGAAACGGAAATCAAAAACAGCAAAAAATCCACAAAAGCATTGCACGAAGGACATTCTGAAAAAGAAAAAAATATGAGCGAACAGGAAGAAAATCTTTCTAAAATTGCAGCTTATCGGAAAATGTTAGTAGAGTCAAAAAAAGAATCCATAGCTTTTTATTGGATTGATTTAACTAAATACGAGTTGCTGAAATGAAAATTAAATGGCGTAAATGGAATAATATCCTACATCGGAACTTGGGATATTTTTTCTTCGGTGTGATAATAATATACTCCGTTTCCGGAATTGCACTTAATCATTTAAAGGACTGGAACCCTAGTTATATAGTTGAAAACAAACATATTCAGATTAATAATCTGGAAAACTATTTGCCTATATCAAGTGAATCGATTAAAAATATTTTAACATCGAATAAAATTGATTTAAAATATAAAACTCATTACAAGCCTAATACTCATTCAATAAAAATCTTTCTTGAAGGAGGATCTTTAAATATCGATTTAAATACTAAATCTGCAATTTTTGAATCCGTTCGAAGAAGACCCGTTTTTTACCAATTCAATTATTTACACTATAATCCGGGGAAACTGTGGACTTGGTTTTCTGATTTTTTTGCATTGGCTTTAATTATAATTTCTGTTACCGGTTTATTTGTTATAAAAGGTAAAAACGGAATTAAAAAACGAGGAATCATTATTGTGGGAATAGGACTTTTAGTTACGCTGATAATCATATTTATTTAACATAGATTCATAAACTTAATTTTAGTTAAAATCTTTCGATTCTATGTAGAAATATTTTAAAGGAAATAATGCTTAGAAGATTTCTGAAAAATACGGTGCTTTTCATTCTTTTTTCTTTTTTTCTACTTGAATTAAACGCCCAGCTAAAAAGAAATTTCAAATTCGACTACCTATCTTTAGAAAACGGTCTATCGCAAAGCGATGTTGCTGCAATATTGCAAGACAAGGAAGGTTTTGTTTGGGTTGCTACGCAAGATGGACTTAATAAATACGATGGTTATAATTTTTACTACTATAAATCTATATCTAGCGATACCACCACAATAACCGATAATTTGGTTTATTGCATGTGCTTAGACAGTTTAGGCAATATATGGGCCGGCACAAGAAACGGCTTAAACAGATACAATAAATATGAAGATAATTTTATTAGGTACACACATAGCGAAAAAGATTCCAATTCAATTATATCTAACGAAATCATTTCTCTTCTTACCGATTCCAACGGCAATTTGTGGATAGGTACTACCAAAGGATTAAACATGTATAATCCGCAAACAAAGGAATTTACTCGATTTTTAAACAATCCGAAAGATTCCACAACACTTATTCATAACACGATAACCGCACTTTACGAGGATAAACTCGGTAATATTTGGATTGGTACTATACTTGGCATATCAATTTATAACCCAAAGCATAAATTCTTTAAAAATTTTAAACACAATCCGAAAGATTCAACCCAATTCCAAGGATTTTACATTACCTGTTTTGAAGATGACGAGGATGGAAACATTTGGATTGGACATACTTGGGATTGGGGAATTAATAAATATAACCCCCGGACAGGAAAATTTAAACAATATTATAGTTCCGCCAAGAAAAAAACATTAACTGATAATAACGTTTCAAAAATATACCGTGATAGTAAAAACAATCTCTGGATAGGAACAGCAAAAGGCTTGAATCTTTACGATAAAAAAACCGATACCTTCACTAAAATTTATAAACAAATAAACGTGCAGGGAAGCTTATCCAATGATAACATTACCGATATACTTGAAGACAGAAGCGGAATTCTTTGGATAGGAACCAGATTAAGCGGTCTTAATTTATTAAAAAATTCACAATCAAATTTTCAACACTACTTTTCAACCGGCAAACCTAATTCTTTGCCCGATAATGGTGTTTTTGCTTTTGCTCAAGATAGTTTGGGAAATATTTGGGTCGGCTCAATGGGAGGACTAAGTCTATTTGATATTAAAAATAATACTTTCACAAATTATTCGTATAAAAAGAATGACAAAGCTTCTTTATCGGATAATAATTGCTGGTGCATTTTTGCCGACCCCGATAAAAAAACTCTCTGGATTGGAACAAGCCGCGGATTAGATCTTTTTGATATTAATAAAAGAAAAAAAATTAAGCATTATAAGTACACTACTAAAAACACTAAAATCCCCGATAATTTTATTAGTAGCATATTAAAGGATGTCAAGAATTATTATTGGATTGGAACCGGTTACGGATTAGCTCGCTATAGCAAAATAAACAATAAATTTAAAATCTATTATTCCGACAAAAAAAAGGGTAGTCTTTCCGATAATCATATTTGGTATTTATTTGAAGATTCGAATAAAAACTTGTGGGTTGGAACCTCAAACGGATTGAATCTATATAATCGTGAAACAGATTCTTTTACAGTATTTCTCCATAATTCCAAAGATACAAACACATTAAGTCATAATAAAATAGCTTCAATTTTTGAGGATTCAAAAAAAAGACTCTGGATTGCTACAGCTAACGGCCTAAGTAAATTCTTGCCCCTAACAGGTAAATTTATTCGTTATGGTATTAAAAACGGTTTCCCTAACAATCAGATCTACTCAATTTTAGAAGATAAAAACGGTAACCTCTGGTTTTCTTCGAATAAAGGATTAACTAAATTTAATCCGGAAACATTAGAGGTAGCAAACTT
>CAZCBD010000111.1:0-9629 GCA_964496755.1 uncultured Melioribacteraceae bacterium | reverse complement strand
ATTTACTTCATCGTCTAAAGGAATCGTAACTTCCGTTAAATTCGCTTTAATTTTTTTCCAACCAGAGATATCTATTTTTGTGATATCTGTAAATTTTTGAAATTCTTTTGCCATTATACGTTCCAACTAATATGTGATGTTTTTAACTTCTTTTGCTTTCCCCTTATTTGCTGTTGCAAAAATAATTTTTTTCACTTTTTCTCCAATAGTTATATTACAATAATTTTGACATTAAATTATTTAACATTAATCAATTTCAGGTAATAGATCATCAAGCTGTTCCATTGCAAATCTCAAATGAGGTATAACGATTGAACCGCCAACAATTAAAGCTATATTAAACGCTTCGTAAAATTCTTCTCTAGTTGTTCCTTCTTGTACAGATCTATCAATATGATAAAGGATACAATCGTTGCAACGTAAAACCATTGATGCTACAAGTCCCATTAATTCTTTAGTTTTTGAACTTAAAATTCCTTCAACATAAGCCTTATTGTCTAAGGCAAAAAACTTTTTAAAATCTCTAAATCCCGAATTTAATATTTTATCATTCATTTCGGTACGATACTTTTTAAATTCTTCAATTTTTTTCATAACTCACTCCTTGCGGATTTAATTCTTTGCTCAAAAATTTCCCTGTTAAACTATTTTTATTTTTCACAATATCTTCCGGTGTGCCCGAACAAATTATTTTCCCGCCGTTTTCTCCACCTCCCGGGCCCAAATCAACAATGTAATCGGCTACCTTTATAACATCCAAATTATGTTCAATTACAATAACTGTATTTCCTTTATCTACAAGTTTATTAAGAACATCCAACAATACCCGAACATCTTCAAAATGAAGACCGGTTGTAGGTTCATCCAACACATAAAGAGTATTACCGGTACTAACCTTACTAAGCTCCGCAGCTAATTTAACACGTTGTGCTTCGCCTCCGGATAAGGTTGTTGCTTGTTGTCCGATTTTAATATATCCAAGCCCTACATCATGTAAGGATTTTATTTTTCGTTTAATACGAGGCAAATCTTCAAAGAAATTCAAAGCTTCATCAACAGTCATATCCAAAATATCGGCAATTGATTTTGTTTTATACAAAACTTCCAAAGTTTCATTATTATATCTTTTTCCGTGACAACTTTCGCAATGCACATAAATATTGGGTAAAAAATTCATTTCGATTTTTTTTAATCCATCACCCTCACAATCCTCACATCTTCCGCCTTTAACATTAAAACTAAATCTACCGGGTTTATAACCTCTAATTTTCGATTCGGGTAACTGAGCAAATAAATCTCGAATATTTGTAAAAAGCCCGGTATAAGTTGCCGCATTCGATCGTGGAGTTCTGCCAATTGGCAACTGATTGATTTCAATAATTTTATTAATATTCTCTAATCCTCTAATTTCTTTATACTTTAATGGTAAAACTTTGGAAGAATAAATCTTTCTCATAAGAATTTTAACAAGAGTTTCATTAATCAGACTCGATTTCCCGGAACCACTTAAGCCGGTTACGGCTATAAATGTTCCGAGTGGAATTTTTAAATTTACAGATTTCAGATTATTGCCTTCTGCTCCAATTAATTCCAAATAATGGCCATTCCCTTTTCTTCTTTCAGCTGGAATTTCAATTTTTATTTTATTGTGAATGTAGTCTAAAGTTAATGATTTAACGGTTTTATTTGAGGTAGAAATATTTTTTTTAAAATCAGCATAAATTAACTGGCCACCGTGAACACCCGCCCGAGGGCCTAAGTCTACAATAAAATCAGCATTTTCTATAGTTTCTCTATCATGCTCAACAACGATTATCGTATTGCCCAAATCTCTTAAATTTCTAAGAGATTTTATTAATTTAATATTATCCGATTGATGCAAACCTATTGATGGTTCATCAAGAACATATAAAACCCCTGAAAGCTGTGAGCCGATTTGAGTAGCAAGTCTGATTCTCTGTGCCTCTCCGCCCGATAAGGTTCTGGCCGATCTTCCTAGAGTTAAATACGATAAACCAACATCAAGCAAAAACTTTAATCGTTCTTTTATTTCTTTAATAATTTGTTTTGCAATAAGATTTTCACGCTCACTCAATTTTAAATTATTAAAAAAATCAAAAGCTTTTGAAATAGACAAATTCGAAATTTCACTTATATTTTTGCCTCCAATAGTAACAGCAAGTGATTCTTTTTTTAATCTGCCACCACCACAACTACTGCAAGTATGTGTTGTCATATAAGCTTCTACCCAGTCGCGAACTTTACCCGAAGAAGTATTTTCAAAATGATGGTTCAAACTTTTCAGAACACCCGCAAATTTATGTTGATAATTGATCGGACTACCATTGGTAAAAGAATATTGAAAAGAAATTTTTTCGTTGGTACCATTAATTAAAACATCCAACTGCTCTTCCGTAAAATCACATATTTTTTGATCATAATTAAAATTATATTTTTCCGATACCGCATCAAGTTGATTAAAAAACCAAATGTTTCTTGGTTTTCCGAATGGATAGATTGCCCCCTCATTAATTGTTAAATTTCGATCGGGAATAATCAAATTTATATCAAATTCTTTTTTTTCACCAAGGCCATTACATTCGCTACAACTTCCGTATGGCGAATTAAAAGAAAAAGAATTAGGTGCAGGTTCCAGATAACTAATTCCACATTTCGCACATGAAAAATCACGACTAAAAATAAAATCCTCACCATCGGAATTTATAATTATACTTCCCTCTCCAAAATTCAATCCGATTTCCACGGACTCGCTAACTCTAAATCTTGAGTTATCCTTTATATTTATTCTATCAATTACAATCTCAATATTATGTATTTTATAACGATCGACTTTAAATCCGTCTTCAATTTCAATGATTTCCCCATCCACTCTGCACCTGAGAAAACCATCTTTTAGAATTTCATCAAACAATTCTCGATAATGGCCTTTTCTGCCTCTTACTACAGGAGCTAATAAAACAATTTTTTGATTCAGAAAATTTTTACAAACGTAATCAATAATCTGATCGGAAGATTGCTTTTTTAGTATGCTACCGCATTTCGAACAATGTGCAACACCAACCCGTGCAAATAACAAACGCAGATAATCATAAATTTCAGTAACTGTACCAACCGTAGAACGCGGGTTACCCGAAGTGGATTTCTGCTCAATTGAAATAGCCGGACTTAATCCTTCAATTAAATCCACTTCCGGTTTTTCCAATTGATCTAAAAATTGTCTTGCATAAGCCGAAAGAGATTCAATATATCTTCTTTGCCCTTCGGCATAAATTGTATCGAAAGCCAAAGATGATTTACCCGAACCGGATAAACCCGTAATAACTGTTAATACATCTCTAGGTATTTCAATATCAAAATTTTTTAAATTATGCTCGCGCACACCTTTTATTATAATTTTATCGTGATTTTCCATTCCATCGCAAAAAGAATTATTTTAAAATATTTATATTAGGTATTGAGAATTTCAAAATCAATTTTTGATAATAATAAAATGCCCGTGAAAAATAAATTACATACCATCAAAAAGTTTTCAGAGTATAAATTCAAAGAAAAGGCTTCACAATTTATTGGACTAGCTTATCCCGTAGAAACTGAAGATGAAGCTAAAGATAAATTAGAAGAAATTAAAAAAGAGTACTATGATGCCCGGCACCATTGTTATGCTTGGCAAATTAACAAAAATGATACTTCAAAATATTCCGATGACGGCGAACCAAACGGCACTGCAGGAATTAGAATTTTTAATGCGATTCAGCACTTTAACTTGACCAACGTATTAGTGGTAAGTGTTCGATATTTTGGTGGAATTAAACTAGGTGTCGGTCCACTTGGGAAAGCATATTATAATTCCGCTTTCGGCGCATTAAGTAATTCCGAAATTATTATTAAACTTAAATATTTTATGATTAAAATAAAATATGAATATAACCATACAAAACATATTCATCATTTTTTAAATACATATCAAGCAAATATTCTTGATAATAGTTTTGAAAACAAACCTGTTATTACTTGCTTAATTCAACCGGGAATTTTTGATGATTTGAAAAAGAAATTAAACGAAGCAACAAAAGCTCAAATTGATTTTGAATTATTAAACGATTCTGTTTGGATCTAAATTAATAGTGAGTCTTTTATGAAAAAAATACTTTTTACTTTATTATTTATTGCTACCATCAATGCACAGAATATTTTTTTATTAAATAATTTTAATCTTTCTAATAAGAAAAATCAAAAAAGATTTTCAAATTTTGTTGAAAAGAATATTAACCAAGACGATTACTTAATTATAAACGGAAATTTTACTAACCAGGGACTGAATACCGAATTAACAAATTCAAAACAATTTTTAGAACCTCTTTGTAATAACATTTTTGTAATACCCGGAATTAATGAATATAAATGGAGCGAAAGTGCGGGATTAAAATTTAGAGAATACTGGAATGATGATAAATTTTCTTTCACTTTAAATAATTACAAGGTAATTGGGATTACTTCTGCCAAATTATACTCAAATAATAAGGGGTATTTATCAAAAGAAACTCTTGACTGGTTACAAAATGAAATAGACAACACTACCGAAGCTAATATTATTTTGATATCAAATTTTTCGATGTTAAATAATATAAGCAATATTAATAAGGCATTAAATATTTTATCTTTAAAAAATTCAGTTTTATTTATTTCAAACTCCGGTAGCGGTAGAATTCTTTTTAACAAAAAGAATGGTTTAGAAGAAGTTCAAATTCCATTCTCTTTTAATTTCAAAGAAAAAAAATATAATTTCACAAAACTTAAACTATTCCCCACAAATATCTCTTTCAATGTTTTTGTGAATAATCGAATTGCAGATTCACTTAAAATTCCCATTCCATTTAAGTTTACAAAAAAAAATACTGACTCTTCGGATATTGATAATTATTCAGTTGAAATTTTACTTGAAAGAAATTTTAATGAAACTATAATTGCCGAACCTGTTATTTACCATAACAAAATAATTACAGCTTCCTATTCGGGAATTGTTACTTGTCTTGATTCTACCGGCACAATAATTTGGGACTATGATTGTTATGGAAATATTGTTGCCCGACCGGAAGTTACTAACGGCCAAGTAATTGTTGGAACCATTCAAGGTGATTTAATTTCGCTTAATCTGGAAACCGGTGATCAGCTCCAATCAATTGGATTTGATGAATCGATTTTGTCACAAATATCTTCTTTTAATTATGAAGGCGACAAAACTCTAATGACGGCGAATATTTCTGCTTCACCTCGCTCTATTATTTTTGCTACATCTTCGGGAAAAATATATTGTTATCATTTAGATACTTTCGAAGAAATCTGGCAAAATCATTCTAGCAATGGAATTATACTTGGCAAACCAATTTTAATTGGAAACAAAATTATACTAAACTCTCTTGATGGTTTTACAAATTGTATTGATGCCAATACCGGTTTACTTATTTGGGAATGGTCCGCCAGTAAAGAATTAAATTCAACTCCGGTAAACTGTATTCCCGTAACAGATGGCAAAGCTGTTTATTTTACAACTCCGGACGGCGCTGTTACTGCTTTGGATCTACAATTAGGTGCAAAAATATGGCGCAAAGGAAAATATAAGGCATATGCCTCTATTGGTATTTCAAAAGATTTTAAAAAATTATTTTTTAAATCAAAGGCTAACAGATTTCATTTTATTAATCCTAAAAATGGAAAATGGATTAGGGAAATCATTACCCGCCAAGGAGAAGACAAATTAAAATGTGAGCTTTTTGAGAATAATGGTTTAGTAATATTTCCAACGGAAAGCGGAGATGTTTTTAGAATTAACAAAAAATATTTTTATAAAAAACTTTTTAATATGGGTAAATCCGATTTGCATTCAATTCAAAGATTTAATAAAGAAATTTATTTGGCAAGTAATCGCGACGGATATTTAATTTTGTTTAAACTAATAGAAAAAAAACATAAAGGGAAAAAGCGGAAATAAATCCGCTTTTTTTTATAAAGGATATACAAAAGATATTCTAGGTTCAACTTTCTTTTGAGGCACAAAATCAATAATATTATCGTTTGCATCTCTGAGCGGAGTAAACGTCCATTGATAAACCATTGATACTATTAGATATTTCATTGGTTTGTATCCAAACTCCGCATACAAATATGAATTATCATCTAATTTAAAAATAGAAGTTTCACTATTAATATTCACTTTATCATAACCGGCACGAGCAACTAATGATGATTCTTTGGGCAACAGATTAGTATATAAATGTAAAACGCCACTGTTCTTAACATTATCAAGTCGTTGGTAACTTCCCATAATATTAAATGTACCTAAGACTCTGATTAATAATTCACCATAATAACCGTTTGTATTGCCAGTGGCTAATTTTAATTGTTGAACTTTAGAATTAATGAAACCTGTATTTTTATCTAACTGAAATCTATCAAGCTCATAAAATGAATTAAAGTAAGACGGAATATATTGTTTGCCATTCCACCTTCTTTCAAATTTTGTTTTAATATCAACTATACCTAAACCGTTAACTCCGAGAGTAAAACCGGCTGCCGCCCCAGAACCAAAATTTATTATTTTATTAACATCAAAATAAAAATCCAAGTCAATTAACTTGTTTCTAAAAATCGGCAATCCTAAATCAAATCCAATTATATTTATACTTCCTTCATCTTGAGTTGCCGTAAACAGATCGGTTGTTTTATCATATGTACCCGAAACAACTCCGGCATATTCATTCATATCGGTAAAATAAGAAACACCAACTTCCAAATCTTTTAGAATCGGTATTTTGCTCCCTGCCATAGTTAAAGGTTTCAAATAACCACGCATACCAAGCACGCCGGCTTGACCAAAGGTACCATAAACCAGTTCCATTCCGTAATAATTAAAATTCAGTTCCAATTCCAGCCCAATTTTACGTGCATCATAACTTGGGCTATTGTTGTATAAATACATAATTGTACCGTGCCCAACCGAAGCATAATCCAAAGCTCCAACTCTAAAATAAAACGGGTCTTTCTTTTGCCCATATCTGAAATACCTAATAATACTAAGGTAATCGGAAGTTTCATTAAAATTTTCCGTTCTTAATTTTCCGTCAGCACCATATTCAAATTTCAAGTCAAGACCAATTCCAACTTTGCCGATTTCAAATTCCGGAAACAGTCGCAATGAATAATAGGGCTGATTATTAATCCAAGTTACACCAATTCCACCGCCCAAATAATTCTTATCATTATACCAGAGAGGATTAATTTGAGCCTGAATAAAACAGATAAAAAATAATGTTGCTAATATTTTTTTCATTTTAATCTCATTTTAATTTATTTAATTTTTTATTAAACCGTTACGTACTAACCATCTTTCGGGATTTTGAAAATTTCTTTGATTCCAAACTTCAAAGTGCAACAGTGCTCCTTCCAAACTTTTATTAACAACACCCAAAACAACACCCTTTTTCACTCTATCACCTTCTTCAACCAATATATTGCTAATATGGCCGTAAACTGTTCGATAATTTCCTTTATGAGTAATAATAATCACACTACCATATCCGGGAATCCAACTTATTACCGAAACAAAGCCATCGGCAATAGCCACTACTTTTTCAGTTTCATTAGTTAAAATATCTATTCCGTAATTCTGAGTTACGGTTTTTAATTTTGCATTTTTATTTTCACCAAACTTCCTTAACAACACCCCTTCTTTAACCGGCCAAATTAATTTTCCCCTAAGCGATCGAAAAGCTTCCATTCCGGAATAATTATATTGTTCCGGTATTTTAATATTTTTATCGGTTATTCTTTTTGTTCTCAACTCGGAAAGTTTCTTCATTTCCTTATCAATTAAATCTGCAATCAAATTTTTTATTTCTATTTCGCTTATTTTTTTTCTTTCAATTTCTTTTGTAATATTTGATTTATCCGATTTTAATCTTTTCAACAACCTTTCTTTGGATCTTCTTTTCTTAATTAAACGCTGTTGTTCTATTTTTTTTTGAGCGGTTAATTTTTCTTTCTCTTTTTTTTCATTTGATAATTTATTTTTTAAGCTAATTAACTCTGAATACTTTTCTTTCATCAAATCTATTTTTTTTGAATTCTTTTCGGTTATGTTTTGAAGATACTTATATCTAATTACAGTTTGATTCAGAGTTCTACTATTAAGAAAAACATCAAATTTGTTTTTACGATTGTATTTATAAAGCCAACAAATATATTTTGAATAATCCTTTTTTAATCCTGAAATACTCTTGCTAAGCGAATCAATTTGAGAAGATAATTTTTCTATTTCCTTTTGTTTATCATTTTCCTCTTTTTTAATTTTCCTGATTAATTTATTCAAAAGCAATTTTTGCTTATCAATTTTTTCCAAACTTTCAATTGATGCATACTCTGCTTTATTTTTGTTTTGCAGTTGTTTTTCCAGATTAGAAATTTCAGCATGTAAATTGTAAAGCTCTTTTTTTTTAAGCTTAATTTCTTTGGTTTCTTGTAACTGCTTAACTTCCTGAGCCCCAATATTTGGGGGTAAAAACATTAAAGCTAGAATCAGTAATATTTGAAAAAGATCTTTTTTCATTTAAACATTTTTTTATTCAGATAATTTTATTTAGAGCCTTTTAATTCGAACATCCGAAGGAAGTTTCAAGGTCATTTCATCTAATTTTTTATTTATTTCAATACTCCTATATTCAATAATAATCACTTGCTTATCAACTTTATTTTCAATTACAGCTTTATGCGGTATAGGAATTTCTTCAATCTCTTCGAACTGAAAATATCTACTAACAAAAAGCAATGAGTTCGACAATTCAATTTTATGTTGAACCAAAGCATTATTATCGATTCGAATTTTATAAAAATACTTTTTTGATTTCGGATTGCCATTATAAATTAAATCATAGTAATCATTTCCAATTTCAAATTTATCGGGCCGCCGGCTAAGTTGCGAAGTTAGATTAACAGCGCCGGCAAAAGCATCTATTAATTGATTAAAAGGTAAATCAATTTTAAAAATTTTTTTCATAATATTCATAGATAAATTGCCTGAATAAGCTTGGTCGTGCAAAACATCATAAAATAGGAATCGATTGCGAGTAACCATTGCTTGGGCTAAATCAATCCCGAACGGACCGTAAATATTTAATCTAATGGAATCGGGTTTGTGAATCTTAATTTCGAACCCGGCACTGCCTTCAAAAGATTCTGTTTTAATATCAATGTTCCCCTTTCCATAAAAGGTTTTAACCTTTCTTCGGTTTGCTTCAATTTTTTTTATTAATCTACCTGCCGGTAAAATTTTCTTTTCGTGAATTGGTTTTGATGGAACGCAACTTTGAATTAAAAAAGAGAAAATTATAGATATAATAAATAAACCATAAACTATTTTTTTCTTCGTATTAACAGTTAATAAATTTTTCACTATTTAGCCTTTTCAATTTTTTCTTTAATTTCTTTATTATTCGGATTTTTTTTTAGGGCCATTTCCCAAGCTTTTAATGCTTCTTCTTTCTTTCCCAATTTTAAATATATTTATGCGTGATGATCAAGCACATAATAACTTTCATCAATTTACAACGATTTTT
>CAZCBD010000110.1:0-9652 GCA_964496755.1 uncultured Melioribacteraceae bacterium | reverse complement strand
ATAAAATTGAAATGTATAATATTAAAAAATATCCGTATAAGCTCGACTATTCGATTAAAATGTTTCAAATTTTCGATTATTATTTAAAAGGAAAACCGGCGCCGGATTGGATTTTAAAAGGTGAACCGTTTTATAAATAATTATTACATATTATTCTATTTGCAAAGCTGCTTTATGCAGCTTTTTGTTTTTTTTGTTAAAAATGATGGTAAACCATCATTGCTTTTTAAGCTGTAGCTTTTATTTTAAAATTAAATTGCCGGGTATTAGGAAAATTTTTGAAAATATTTTGAGATAGGGTATGAAAACAGAACGAATTTTAATTAATAGTAGCGGAGGGAATAACAGTTCGCAAGCCTGCACGAAATTAAAAAAAAACAAAGTTGAGATTACTAATGAAACATGGGTGACAACGGAATCGGCCGATAGGGTTATAAGAATTGTTTCTATTTTTATTGACGGCATCCTTTTATTTGCTTTTTTTACACTTTTGGTTTTTATTTTGGGTTTTATTTTGAAATTTGCCGGATTAAATGTAGAAGAACTGAAAATTTTATTTGAACCGTGGATATTAATTCTAATACTTAATGTTATTTATCTTTTTGTACATGCCGATTTTTTAATTAAACAAAGTCAAACCGTCGGCAAAAAACTATTATTAATAAGCATGGTTACAACTGGTAATAAACCTGCAGGTTTTATTAGGGGGTATTTATTACGAATAGTGCCGTTTTCACTGATTATTTTCTTTCTTCCTTGGGGTTTTCTGATTCTTGCGCTGGATATTCTATTCATTTTACTTCCGGCTAAAAGGGCGTTGCATGATTACATAGCAGGTACAAAAGTAGTTAAAGATATTAACAACCATAATAGTAAATATAAGTAAAATATTAAGTTGAGAAATATTGAGCTGAGCAAATAGCTCAGCTCAATAATCACTTAATTGTAATAAACATTAGCAGTCCCTACCACATAGATAATTAGTAGAGGCGAACTACAAAGTCCGCTTAAACTTCTTCTTAAATGAAAAGAATCATGTATATTTTTTCCGGAAAAAAGCCAAACGCCGTTTACATGCGGTGATATGGCATTTTTAATATTTTGGACAAGTAAATGGCTTTCTACTTGATTAGTATTTCCTTTTTCATGATTCACGTAAATAGATATGTTTTTTGTATGAGTATCATAAGCAAGTGAAATAGCGAAGTTGCCAAACAAATTGTAAAATTCGTTAACGATTTGGGCAAAAGCATCTACCGAAGCAAATCCTAAATCACTGTGGAAATGATTTGTAGGAGGTTTGTTTTTCAGATACCATTCAACCGCATCAATTGCGGTGATAGAGCCTTTTAATTCTACGTCAAACGAATATTTTCTAACTTTGCACCATGACCATTCAATTGGCCAGTAAACTGTTTGTGTATAAATTGGTAATATGCTTCCGGGACCGGTTTCGCCAAATAAGTAATATCCTCCACCGTTTTTTTGGAACCAACAACCACCCATCGGTCTGATAATATTTCCCGAAAGTTTTGAAATTAAAAATGAATTTATGCTTCCCAAAATACCGCAAGCAATACTTTCAAAACTTTTTGTGCCTTCAACAAACTCTATAGAATTGGTTTTCCCAAGTGCATTTTTCAAATCGGATATTTTATCAGCAAAAACACTATATTCTTCTTCAATCTGTTTTTCGTATTCCGAATTTTCATAATATGTACCGTTTCCATGTAAGTTGCCAAACTCATCAATTGTTAAATTCATTGTGGAAATTTTTTTCATATCCTTTAATTCGCGAGTGCTGATATATTCATTTTCCGGGTGGTCGTAAACGTCGAGAACAATTTTATTGCCCGAGCGTTTTCCGCCGAATTTAAATGGAGAAGATATTCCGATTATATTTTGATTCTTATCTTCATATAAATAAACTTCATAAGAATTTTCAAATTCTTCGTAATCAGTCCCCCTGAAATTTTTGATTTCTGTTGTATCTTTAAAACTCTTGTCGGGCGATAATGTAAATATCCACTTTCCTTGAACGGTAGTATCTTTTACTGTTGGTGCTACTTCTGTGTTGCCATCTGATTCGCAGCTCAGAAATGAAAATAAAATTACTGATACAATTAAAAACGGAATAAGTTTTTTCTTCATTGGTTTTTCCTTTCTTTAAAAGAGCCATTATTGAAGATACTATATCCTATTAAAGAAAGCAAAATATTTTAAGATTGAATTACTTTGTGATTTTTTTTAGAAACATTTTTCGTAATTTTAAGTAGAAAATAAATTAACCTATAGATTTGGATGCTAAATGAAAAAGAAAATAAAATCAGAAAAAACTCGAGCAAAAGTAAATTGGAAAGAAAAAGCAAAAAAAAACATTAAAGAATTTACGATACTAATTTTATGTGCTTTTTTTGTAACCTCGTCAATTATTCAGGGTTCTTTAGTTCCAACCGGTTCAATGGAAAGAACTATCAGAACAGGTGATTTTATTTTTGTAAACAGATTGGCATATGATTTTTACACTCCGCGGAATATTCCTCATACCGATATTAAGTTGCCGTATTTTAGTTTTAACCTATTCGGTGATCCTGAAAGGGGAGATATTATTGTATTTGAATGGCCGGGCGATAGAAACGATTTGAAACCTTTTGCTGTTCAGAGTTGGGTTAAAAGATGTGTGGGTACACCGGGCGATACTATAGAAATTAGGAACAGGGTTTTATATGTAAACAATAAAGAATTTCCGCGTCCGCATTACATAAATTATGAAAAAGGTCGTTCGCAAATAAATTCAATGGGCCCCGAAGGTGTGTTCCCTGATGGAAGCGGTTGGTCGGAAGATTATTACGGTCCGTTAATTATACCAAAAAAAGGTGAAGTAGTTAAACTTACAAAAGATAATATTAATATTTATCGCGATCTAATTAATCGTGAATACGGTAGAAAAGTGGTTCGTATTAAAAACAATGAAGTTTTAATTGACGGTAAGAAAGCTGATACATATACAATTAAAACAAAATTATATTTTATGGTTGGTGATAACCGCGACAATAGTAAGGATAGTAGGATTTGGGGTTTTGTACCGAGAGAAAATATTTTGGGTAAACCGCTTTTTGTTTTAGTTTCATTCGATACTACTATTCCGATAAAAAAAATCTTTAAATTACTTGGTTCTTTCAGAATCGATAGAGTATGTAAAATTTTATAAAATTGGCTTGTAAAAATTTTTTTGCTAAAACTAAATATTTATAAATTTCCAAAAGTTGAAAAAAATATTGGAACATTTGTTCAATAAATACTTAAATTAGAACAAAAGAATCTTTTAAAATTTGTTGAAAAATCAATTAGCTTTTTTTTGATAAATTTTCTATGCGTTTATACTTCCACCTTTCAAAAAAAACAAAAGAACTTATTTTACTTTTTTCGAGATGAATTAAGAAAGAATAAGCAAAGGCTAATTATATATTTGAAAAAACAATTAACTCTTCCTATGGGAAGAAATCTTTATACAAAAAATGGAATAAAATCTATGAGTCTCAGTAAAATTGCAAAAACTATTGAAGCTTCACCGACATTAAAGTTGAATGAAAAATTTTCAATTTTAAAAAAACAAGGTGAATCTGTAATTCACTTAGGAGGTGGAGAACCTAAATCAAAAGCGCCAATGGATGCCTTAGTTGCAGCAGCAGCACATTTAAATACGGGGGAAATCAGATATGCCCCGGCCAGTGGTACGCCCGATATGAAAAAAGCTGTAGTGAAGTACACAAAGGAATTTTATAATCAAGAAATTGAAACCCGAAATGTTATTGTATCTTCAGGGGCTAAACAATCTTTGATGGTTGCATTGCAAACAATTTTAGATCCGGAAGATGAGTTAATGTTCACTGCTCCTTATTGGGTAAGCTATCCTGATATGGCAAGATTATGTGCAGCCAAACCTGTGGTTGTTAAACCGGCCGACGGTACATTTCAGCCTACTATTAAAGATTTTGAAGATAAGTTAACTTCAAAAACAAAAGCCATTATTCTAAACAGCCCGAATAACCCATCAGGTACTGTTTATCCGGATTCACTTATTAAAGATATAGTTGAAATGTGCCAGACCAAAGATATTTATTTGATTATGGACGATATTTACCATAGGTTGGTTTTTGACGGAGTAAAGCCGGTAAGTGTATTCAATTACATAAAAGATTTTAATGATGATTCTAAAGTTATTGTTATTAATGGTGTTTCAAAACAATATGCAATGACGGGTTTTAGAATTGGTTGGGGAGTTGCAAATAAAAATCTGATTGCAACCATGTCTAATATTCAAGCTCATCAAACCTCAGGTCCATCAATTCTTCCGCAAATTGCTTCTGTTGCTGCAATTTACGGTGATCAATCAAGCGTGGAAAGTTTAAGGTTAACATTAGAAAATAATAGGAATGTTCTAATAGATTTATTAAATTCGATAGAAGGTGTTAAAGTAACTAAACCTAAAGGTACTTTTTATAGTTTTGCTGATTTTTCATACTACGAAAAAGATTCGAATAAATTGTCTGCCTATTTAATTGACAATGCAAAAGTTCTAACTGTACCGGGTATTGGTTTTGGTGTTGACGGTTACTTAAGAATTAGCTATTGTGGTTCATTAAAAGATATCACAGAAGGTATTCAAAGAATTAAAAAGGCGTTAGCTTCATATTCGCCGGATAAATAATAAATAAAATGAAAAGGGACACAATGAGTACTAACAATGAAAATACTGTTTCGGGAAATACAGTATTTGCCTCAAAATATGGTTTGGAAAACCATGGATTAATCGAATTAAATCAGGTTTATTGGAATCTTTCTGTACCTGCTTTGTATGAAGAAGCAATTTTAAGAGGGGAAGCTACTATTGTAAATGGCGGACCGTTATCAGTTACAACAGGCAAACATACTGCTCGTGCTGCTAACGATAAATTCGTAGTTAAAGAAATTTCAACTGAAGATAGAATTTGGTGGGGTGAATATAATAAACCCTTCAGTGTTGATAAATTTCATCTAATATTAAACAGAGTTCAAGCATATCTTCAAGGAACGGATCTTTTTGTTCAAGACTGTTTTGCCGGACATGACGTAAATTATAGAATGCCTGTTAGGGTGATTACTGAGAATGCCTGGCAAAGTTTATTTGCAAAAAATATGTTGATTTCTCCATCGGAAAAAAGTATATTAGAAGAGTTCATTCCGGACTTTACTGTAATTGCTTTGCCGGGGTTTAAATTAGACCCTAGAATTGACGGTACACAATCTTCTACCGGAATAATATTGAATTTTGCCGAAAGAATTGCGATAATAGCAAATACAGGTTATGCAGGTGAAATTAAAAAAAGTATCTTTACAGTATTAAATTTTTTACTTACATTTAAACATGTGTTACCAATGCATTGTTCAGCAAACATTGGGAAAAATGGTGACACTGCATTGTTCTTTGGACTTAGTGGAACTGGTAAAACAACACTTTCGGCCGATCCGAACAGATTTTTGATTGGTGACGACGAACATGGTTGGAGTTCAGACGGTATATTTAATTTTGAAAATGGATGTTATGCTAAAGTTATTCGTCTTTCTGAATCAGCCGAACCGGAAATTTTTTCTACCACAGGTAGATTCGGAACAATTTTAGAAAATGTTGTTCATAATCCGAATACAGGCGAAATTGATTTAGATGATGATTCTTTAACTGAAAACACCCGTGCTTCTTATCCGTTATCTTTTATATCGAATGTAGTTGAAGAAGGTAAAGCTGATACTCATCCGAAAAATGTTATATTTTTAACGTGCGATGCACAAGGCGTTTTGCCGCCTATTTCGAAATTATCGCCTGAACAAGCTCAGTATCATTTTATTAGTGGTTATACTTCTAAAGTTGGTGGTACTGAAATTGGTCTCGGAAAAGAACCAAAAGCAACCTTTAGTGCTTGTTTCGGTGCACCTTTTATGGTTCTCCATCCTTTTGAATATTCGGAAATGTTGAAAGAGAGAATTCTTAAACATAATTCGAATGTTTGGCTGGTAAATACCGGCTGGGTTGGCGGTCAATTCGGCAAAGGTGAAAGAATCAGTATAAAGCACACCAGAGCATTATTAAATGCTGCTCTTACCGGTCAGCTAGATGATATTGAATACAGAAAAGATAAACTTTTCGGTTTTGAAGTACCTACTTCTTGTCCGGATGTTCCGCAAGAAGTTTTAGATCCTTCTAAAAGTTGGGATAATGAGGAGGAATATTGGAACAAATATGACCAACTTGCTGTAAGATTTATTGAAAATTTTAAAAATTTTGAAAAAGGTACTTCGCAAGAAGTAATTGATGCCGGACCGAAAAGATTAAAATAAACTTCTTTATTTACCCTCCTTACTACCCTAAAGCCCTATTTGACCCGGATCCTGCCCTTGTCCGGGTCTTTTTTTTATTTAAATTTATATATTTTAGCAAAGTTGTTTGGAATATTTAATTTATGAATTATTAATTTTAAGTATTAAAATTCTATTTTATTTCTAATTTTTTGTCAAAAAATATAAATAAACATAATTCTGAGGCATAAATGAATTCTGTGATTTTAGTTGTTTTTAGTTTTGTCGGTTATTTATTTGCCTATAAACTTTACGGAAAATTTTTAAGCTCCAAAATTTTTAATTTAAAAAATTCGAATATCTCACCCAGTGAAAAATTTAATGACGGTAAAGATTTTGTTCCCACAAAAAAGGCGGTTTTATTCGGACATCATTTTACTTCTATTGCAGGTTTAGGGCCCATAGTTGGTCCGGCAATTGCAATTATTTGGGGTTGGCTACCGGCAGTTTTATGGGTTTTGTTCGGAGCTGTATTTATGGGGGCTGTTCACGATTTTGGTGTTTTAATTTTAAGCATGCGCAATAACGGAAAATCAATAGCTGAAATTGCTGCTAAATTAATTTCTAAAAGAGTGCGTATTGTTTTTTTACTGATAATGTTTATTGCCAATTTAATGGTAATTGCGGTTTTTACTTTGATTATTTCTATTCTGTTTGATATGTATCCCACAGCGGTAATTCCTGTTTGGAGTAGTTTGCCAATTGCAATTATTTTGGGTTTTTTAATTTATAAAAAGAATGCAAATCATATTTTATGGTCTATTATTGCCCTTATTTTATTATACGGATTTGTAATTATCGGAGCATATTTCCCTATCACCATGCCGCCTGTTTTGGGAATAAGTCCGGTAGTGGTTTGGGCAATAATTTTATTGGTTTATGCCTATCTTGCCTCTATTTTACCTGTAACTGTTTTACTTCAACCACGAGATTACGTTAACAGTCATCAACTGATGGTTGCAATATTTTTACTTCTTTTGGGTGTTTTTGTTGCAAGCCCCGATATTGTTGCACCAACTATAAATACAAACCCCGTAGGAGCTCCGGAAATGTTGCCGTTTTTATTTATTGTAATTGCCTGCGGTGCAATAAGCGGATTTCATTCGCTTGTTAGCGGAGGTACAACTTCCAAACAATGTGCAAAAGAAACCGATGCTCTTTCTATTGGTTACGGTTCAATGTTATTGGAAGGATTTCTTGCAATTTTAGTTATAATTTCTGTCTCCGCCGGAATTGGTTTAGGGATGGAAGATTCTAACGGTAATATTTTAACAGGTGTTGCTGCGTTCCAAAATCATTATGCAAGTTGGAGTTCTGCTTCCGGTTTAGGGGCAAAACTTAAAGCATTTGTTGATGGTTCCGCAAATCTTATGTCTTCTTTCGGGTTACCTGTAAAAATATCACTTACAATTATGGGAGTTTTTCTTGTTAGCTTTGCCGCTACTACATTGGATAGTGCTGCCAGAGTTCAACGATATATTGTTACCGAATTCGGGAAGAGTATGAATATGCCTAAACTTACCAAACCGCATATTGCAACTTCAATTGTAATTGGTGTAACAGCAGTTTTATGTTTTCACTCGGGCTTTACTTCCGAAGCCTTAAAAAAGGGAGCGCTTGCACTTTGGCCTTTATTCGGTGTAACTAATCAATTGCTGGCGGCATTAGCTTTGTTTGCAATTACAATTTATTTACATCTCAAAAAAACTAATATTTACATTGCTTTAATACCTGCAATTTTTATGGGGGTAATGACTATTTGGGGATCGATATTTAACCTAAATGTTTTTATTAGTACAGGAAATATTTTATTAACTGTTATTTCTTTAATTTCTTTGCTTATTGAGTTTTGGATTATAATTGAAGCTATTTTGATTTTGAAAAAAAATGTTGCTTAGTAGTAGTTTTTTCAAGTCTCGAGCGTTTGTGAAGGTTAAAAAACACATTATGAGATCAATCCCGAAATTTGTTATACAAAAAATTTAATGTTCTCTGCTTTTCCTTGAGTACAATTGAAAGTAAATTGAATTTAAAATTCAATAATTACTTTTTATGATTTTTACAATTGTTTCTTCAATAAGGATTTTTAATCTCACTTCAAATTCATAACAATGCTGGGTATCATCTATTTGTAGTTCAGATTATTATTCAAACCGGGATAATTCAAGTTTAAATTATTCAACATCAAAAGATAAATTTCGAAAAAAGTTTGCATTACCATTTGACAAAGATTATTTTTACAATTAATTATGGCTTTAATGGACAATAAATAGGCAAAGAATTTTGGATTTAGGAATTTGGGAATACTAAAGGCAAAATATTTAAAAGATCAACAAAAAAGTACGTGCGGATGTTTCGGGCAAGTAATATCAAGCAAGTACGGCATAGGGATTAATCAGAAATTCAATTTTACTACTAATGGCAACCGGTTACTTTAAAATAAATTCCTCGAGGAATGATTTATTAATCTAGTTTAAAAGGAGAAGGAAAATGAAAAAACTAATGAAAAAGCTAACAATAATCTCTTCACTATTAACTTTGATGGTAATTAATATAATTTCGTTTTCAAATTCTGTGACTGCAAAAGATGCAGAAGGCTGTGTATTTAAAAGCTGTAGAATATTTAAAATCCCTGATGAAGGCATCTGTTGGGTTATATTAGATTATGAATGTCCATGGGGACCTGAAAGTAGACATGTAGGTGATTGTTAAAAAAGTTGGCTTCGGCCAACTTAAATAATAAGGAGAATAAATTGAGGAATATGATTTTATTAATATCGCTTTTAGTTTTAGTGAGTTGTGGTAAAACTCAAAAGGATAAATATTTATTGAAAGGAAAAATAATTTTAAGTGAAGAGAAATTGTTAGAATCTGATATTTCGAATTGTCATTCAATTTATAAAAAAGAGTATTTCTATTTATTGGATGCAATTAATTGTAATGTAAATGTGTTTGATGAAGAATTAAATTTTGTTTCAAGATTTGCACGAAAGGGAAACGGTCCGGGCGAGTTTCCATTACAACCTTATGATGTTTTTACATTTTCTAACAAAATCTTTGTGAGTCATACTCACGGAATAAATGTTTATAAAGAGAAATCTCATAAATTCATTAAACGATTAAATATACAAAATATAAGCTCCAGAATAATATTTGATCGAAAAGATTCATTAGTTTACATTCCACTGAATATTTCAAATATTCCGAAACAAAAAATATTTTCGATATATGATTTGGAAGGGAATTTGATAAAGGATGT
>CAZCBD010000109.1:0-9706 GCA_964496755.1 uncultured Melioribacteraceae bacterium | reverse complement strand
CTCCTATATCGGCACAAGGAACTCTCAAGCTTGAATTGCTCTAGAAAAACCTTTGTCTTTCATTTTTTTCTTTACCGACTTCACTTTAACGTCAACAACCGATTTGCTTGGTCTCACTAAAGCAACCGCCGTAATAAATCCGGCAAGTTCATCGCAAGCAAAAAGAACCTTTTTAAGCAAAGTATCTCGCGGAATATTTGTGTAATCGGCATGAGACATTATTGCATTGGTAAAATCTTCCGAAAATCCTTTCTCACGCAGAATTGCAGCTCCTTTATAAGGATGCTCCTCTGCCGTAGGAAATTTTTCATAATCAAAATCATGAAGCAATGCAACATTTCCCCAATAATTTTCATCCTCTTCATATTTTAATGCATACTCTTTTACGCATGCTTCAACAGCAAAAGCATGTTTTAATAAGCTTTCTGATTTTGTATATTCTTTTAAAATATCTAAACAAGCCTCTCTATTTCTTTGAATATCTTTTTCCATTATTTACCTTTATTAAAATATTTACAATATTGTGTGAGTTTGCAAACTTCACATTTAGGCTTTCTGGCAATACAAATATACCGACCAAGTAAAATAAACCAATGACTTGTTTTTATCCAGTATTTTTTCGAAAATATTTTTTTTAACTCCAATTCAATTTTCTCCGGAGAATTAGAAGTTACCAATCCAAGGCGATTAGTTACTCTTTTAACATGTGTATCCACTGCAATAGCAGGAATATTAAAAGCATTTGCCGCTACCACGGAAGCTGTTTTCCGACCAACCCCGGGTAATGAGTTTAGTTTATCAAAATCGGCTGGTATTTCACCTCCAAAATCGGTTAAGAGTTTACGACAACATGCTTTTATATTTTTTGCTTTTTGCTTATAAAATCCTGTTGAATAAATTTCTTGTTCCAAATCGGATAAATCCGAAACAGCGTAATCTTTCGGGGTATTATATTTTTTAAACAAACTTTTGGTAACTATATTTACTCGTTTATCCGTACATTGTGCCGAAAGAATTGTAGCAATCAATAATTCCAAGGAATTTTTATAATCCAATTCCGGTTCGGAATTTGGATATTCGTTTTTTAAAATTTCAATTATTTTATTTAAACTTAAATTATTCATATTTAAAATAAGATTTTCATTAATTGTGTTTTTAAAATAAAAAAAGCGGAAACAAAGTTCCGCTTGATTAAAATTAAAATTATTTATTTATCTATTTTCAGAATATTGCATTCTTTAATTTTAAAAATCAGATTTTTATTTTTAGGAAGATTATAAATTTCGGCAAAATTATTATTTCCAATTTTACTTTTTATTTTTTTTGCACCGATTTGCCAAGTTTTGCCGTTATCGTCACTATAATAAATATCCACATATCTACTTGCCTTCGGTTCCTCCCACTGAATTTTTGCTTTACCTATATCATCTCCCAAATTTGCTTTACTACCTCCACCGGCAATATTCAAATGAAAATAACTTTTTGAAGCATCGGTTAAAGGATTTGAACCGGCATCGGCACTTGCATCCGTAACACGAAGTCTGGCCTGATGAGAAAACGGATAATTCACAAACCTCCAATTATAACCTCCGGCAGAAACATTTGAAGCAATTCGTGACCATGTAACACCATTATCTCTACTCAAATCTATATTTACATTTGTTATACCGGCAGACTCCCAGTAAACTAAGGTATCACCATCTTTTGCTACTTTTATTGATATATATTCTCCGCCTACAGGGAAAAGCAATCGTAAATATTTAGGAGGATACATTGTAAAAAGTGTATCCGAAATATCATAAACCGTAGAATCTCTTACATCACTAATTTTCATTGATGCAATTAGGGATTTATTTTCTAAGTTTTGAGGAACAGTCCAATAATAAGTACCATTATTATAAACACTATCAACAATTGTTTTCCAATCGGTTTGGTTTAAAGTATATTGAATTTTCACCTTTTCAACATTATATGCTTCCCATCTTATTTCGTATGTTTCACCGGCAATAAGTTTTTCACCACCGTTTGGCGAGGAAACATGAATTCCGCGTTTTAATGCCTCTTTAACTGTAAATAATCCGCTAAAATCACCGGGGAAATTTTGTGATGCATCACCTATCCGGATTTTACATTTCTTAGAAGCAGTTGAAAATATATATTGGAATTGACCTGTGCCGGCCGGTGTATTTTCAATTATAAACGTATAATCATCATCCAAGCTACCAGTAAGATCGGGATTATAATAACCGTCATTTGTAGTTAATTCAATTTTCACGTTTTCAACATTCACTGCTTCCCATTTAATTAAATATGGTTCTCCGGCAGTAATTATTTCTCCCGGTAATGGAGTTAATAATTTTATTGACGGAGCTTTTTTAATTGTAAAACCGCCGTCACTTTCATCAGCCGGATTAGCATCTTCAGCATCGCTAACTCTAATTTTCATTTGTTCCGATTGTATATTCGGAGTAATCCATTCAAAAGAACCAACGTTTTTTAAGTCGGTTATTATTTGATTCCACTCAATTCCATTATTAGAAGTATATTCTATTTTAACCTTGTCAACCCCCGTACTTGTCCAAGAAATAACTTTTGGAGTATTTGAAATCCATTCCTCGCCACCGTTTGGAGAAGTCAATTCAATATTCTGCACAATTTGGTTAACAATTTCAAAATTTGCATCGGAAGTATCGGAAGGCATACCATCTTTAGCATCGCTGATTCTAATTCTACACAATGAAGAATTAGCATCCGGAATATTTTCCCATGTATAATTTCCATCGCTTGGAGTGGAAGGAGTAATTACTTCCCATTGTGCTCCGTTATTAATGGAGAATTCAATTTTCACATCTTTAATATTGGCAGAAGTCCAAGAAATATTTTGACTTGAACCTGCTTGCAAAGATTCACCGCCATTAGGGGAAATCACTTTAACATAAGGTTCCGGAGAAATGCTGAAAACTTTATCGCTTTCATCGAACATCTGAGGATTATCAGCATTTGAAACTCTTATTTTGCTAATTGAAGATTCAATTTCCGGAATAGGTTCCCAGTAATATACACCGGTATTAGGGTAATTATCTACCAAAGTAATCCAATCGCTACCTTCATTTGCCGTATATTCAATTTTCACCTTAATTACATCTTTGCTATACCAAATTATTTTTTCTTTAGTGCCTGAGTTCCATGTTTCACCGCCATTCGGAACAAGAACCATAATATCAATTCCTTTTGGAATAAGAATATTAAATTTACTATCGCTAATATCAAAGACAGAATTATCGGAAGCATCACTTAGTTTAATTAAACAATTGGTTGAATAAACATTTGGAATAGGTTGCCATAAATAGGAGTAATTTGAAGCCAAATAGGAATCTTCAATTGTATTCCACGAATTTCCATTATCGTCAGAATACTCAATTTTAAGTTTTTCAATCTTGCTGGAAATCCATTCAATATTAAAATTATCACCAACTATTAAAGAATCGCCACCATTTGGAGCTGTAAGAATTACCACTTTATTTACATTTTCTACAATATTAGCAGTGGCATCGCTCATATCCGATTCTTGTCCATCAGTTGAAGAAACCTTTATTAGCAATTTAGAAGAATTTACCGAAGGTACCGGTCCCCAATGATAGCTACCCGAATTTGCAACACTTTCAGCTATTGTTTTCCAAATATTCCCACCATCAACAGAATATTCTATTTTTACGTTACTTGCCACACCTCCTAACCAGGTCAAGTTATAAAATCCTCCTATCATTAGAGAATCACCGCCATTTGGAAAAGTAACAGTTAAGCCACCATTATCCTCTGAAAACGGAGTTGTGCCTCCTTCGAGATCTTTAAACTCACAAGCGGTAAAAACAAACAGTACTGTAAAAATGAAAAAAAATAGCTTTCTCATAGCTTCCTCACAAAAAAATTTTTATGTTTTTCAACCTTAAATAAATTTAATAAATCTTTATTAAATATGCATTAACCAAAATTTTAACATAGCAATTAATCAACTTCTATACCAATTTTGTATTAAAACTTATTTTCGGAGTAAATTTTGTATTTTTGAATACTTTGGCATTTTTTATGCTTGATTCTGAACAACTTAATGCGATAATTGTAATACAGATTAATACATTGTATCATTTTAAGGCAAGCTATGAAAATTTCAAATTATAACAAGAGTAATTCTCTTACACTATCTTTAGTAAAAGAATTTATTTCATCAAGCAAAGATGAAGAAAACAGAAACAATGATAAGTTAAATCTAAACTTTTCATCAAGAGCTTTAAATAAGTTAGATGATTTTTTTAATCTTGGCAAGCCCGATAGACTTGATATTTCCGATTTAAGTGCCGCCGATAAAAAAGAGTTTCTGAAAATGCTTTCCAAACTTTTGCAAAAAGGAATTGTAGGATACGAATATCTTGAAGTAAACGGTAAAAAAGAAAAGCATTTTATTGTTACACAAATTGGTAATGAAAGAATAAAAGGCGCAAAATTATACAAAGACAGATGGAAAGAATATTATAAATACCGAGATGAAAATCTCAAATAAACAGCTACTGGAAAAGCCTTATAAATTTTTATAAGGCTTTTTCATTTTTCATAATCAAAAATTAGCAAATATTTAAAAATTAAAATCCCTTTAAAAACATTTGTTTATAAAGGGATTTTGTTGTCCCATTAGGGTTCGAACCTAAACTCTTCTGATCCAGAGTCAGACGTGTTGCCAATTACACCATGGGACAAAATTAAAAGAATGAACAAATTTATGCTTTTCTTAAAAAATTATCAACAACTATTTACAATATTGTTTTGCAAATCTTTCCGCCGGAACATAGCACAATTCTTTTGCTTTAATGATATCCCTGCAGCCGCTGCTTTTTTTCCCTAGTTTAAACTTAAGAGTACCTCTGTGATAATATGCTCTACTATTATAAGGGTTCAATTCAATCACTTTTGTATAATCGCGAAGAGCCGCACTTTTTTTTCTAAGCTTTCTATAAGAATCTCCTCTTTTCAGATAAGCATAGACATATTTATTATCTACGCTAATAGCTTTCGAATAATATGAAATTGCTTTCGAAAAATTTCCTTTTTTATATTCAATGTTCCCCGATAAAAAATACTTTTTTGCTTTTGGGTTTATTTTATTTTTCGAATTACTCGAAAGGTTGTTACAATTTAGAATTAAAAATGGAATAAGTAAAAGAAGGAAGATTTTTTTCATATAACCTATTTACAATATTTTGAATAAAATTGCTCTGCCGGAACATAACATAATTCTTTTGCTTTCAAAACATCTTGGCAACCGGCACTTTTTTTCCCAAGCTTTATTTTTAATGTACCTCTATGAAAATAAGCTCTTGCATTTGAAGGCCTAAGCTTCAGCACTTTATCATAATCTCTAATTGCTTGTCTTGATTTTCTTAACTTTCTATAACAATCTCCCCTTTTAAGAATTACCATTGCATCTTTTGGCGTAATCCGCAAAGCCTTGTTGTATAAAGAAATTGCTTCCTTAAATTTGCTTGCCTTATAAAGTTTATTTCCCTGTAAAAAATACTGTTTAGCCTTTGCATTTTGCGGATTTTCTGCATTTCCACAAGCTGTTAAACCTACAATAAATATTACTATTAAAATTGTTCGTAACATTTTACATTATTAATTGTTATCTTTTATTTAGTTAATTACTTGTAAGTTAATAAATTATTTTTAATTAAAAAAATTTAACATTTAATGAAAAAAATCCTTATTTCTATTTGTTTGCTATTTTCTAGTGTAAGTCTAATTGCTCAACAAAAATTTATTGAAACCGACTCATTGGAGGTTACTCCTTCACTAAACTCAATAGCCGTTTGGAATAATTCAATATACACATCAGATTCTCTCACTTTTGAAATTCAAAACAAAACACAAAAAATTTCATATGGCGCATTCGGTTGGGACAATAATTCATTTGATTATCCGGCTTGTATTAAAACCAATGGTATAAGAATCTTTGTAAGCGATTTCAACAACAATCGTATTCAAATATTTGACAAAGATTTAAACTTTATTTTCTCTTTAAATGGGAATAAATCTGAATCGGAATTCTTAAATCCCTCTAAAATTGCAATTTCCAAATTAGGTGAATTATTTATTTTAGATTCTTACACTCCGAGTATTTTAAAATTTGATTCGGGTTTTAGATTTTTATTTAAGATTGAAAATTCAGAGGTTAAAAATTTTGAGTTTGAAAATCCAACAGATATTGAAATTTTCAATTCCAATAAATTTGCAGTTTTAGATAATCCGAATCTTTTAATCTTTTCGCTATTAGGAAATCCTATTAAAAACATTTCACTAAAAGAAAAACTTAATTTTATTTCTTCTGATGGAAGAAACCTTTATGGAGTAAGGGGAAATACAATCTATTTAATATCCGAAAATAGAATATCTAAATTATTTGAGGTAAAAATAAATAAAACGGAACGAATAAAAGATTTAGCCGCTTATTTAGATCATTTTTATGTACTAACAAATAAACGAATCAAAATATTTACCAAACTGAAATGAAAAAGTATTCTGCGCTAATCTTATTAATATTACTATCGCTTTGGTTACTAATTATTTTCTCTCCCGTGATATTGAACGAAAACAATATTTTTTCTCTGGTTTTCTTCAAATCATTAACTGCTACAACATGCCACCAAATCGATTATAAAACCATTCATATCAATAATACTCCGCTATTTGTTTGTTCCAGGTGTTTAGGAATTTACTTCGGTGCTTTTTTAACAATGATTATTGTGTTTTTTAAAAAAATTAAATCTTCGAAAAAATACTTTTTAATTTCCTTATTTATTATGGGCTTGGATTCATTTTTTACAACAATAAATTTTTATAATTACTCAAAAATAATTGCATTACTTACCGGAACGCTTTTTGGTTCAACAGTAATTTTGTATATTCACGAAGCTATTTCGCAAATCTTAGATAGGAGAAACTGAAATTGAAAAAATATTTTCCGGAATTAATAACAGGTTTTGTTGTTGGAGTCTTAAATACTGTAGGATTCTTTCGTAGTATATCCTGTTGTTTGCTAATTCCGCTTGCTGTTATTTTTGCGATCTTTTTACATAAAAAATCCACCGGCAAAACTAATGATTATGATATTTCGGAAGGGATTTTTATTGGTTTCATAACTGCACTATTTGCCGCTTTTTTTGCAACCTTTTTTGAAGTCACGGTTACATTTATTTTTAAGTCCAACGATTTAGTAAACTCAATTGATGAAATTTACGCATTCGTTAAAGATTTCCCACAAACCCCACCTATTCAAGATATGCTTAAACAGTTTGACAAGATGGTGATAGAAATTACTGAATACGGTTTTTCATTAAAATATACGGTTTTATTACTTATTAACAATATTTTGGGATATACTGTTTTCGGAATTTTAGGCGGTTTGTTAGGAACAAAATTAATTAATAAAAAAAACCAAAATTTATCTTAGTCTAAAAGGAAAAACAATAATTGCTTTTTGAATTGTTTGTTTCTTTGATTTGTCTAAAGGTTCAAAACGCCATTGTCTTAAGGCTCGAATAGCTACCATTTCCAACCGTGTATCTGCTTTTATAAGCGGAATAATTGAGCCAACCGTACCATCGGGAAGAATTGTAAATTTTAATTTTAAATCAATTTCCTTTGAAACTCCACTCGGATATTTCGGAATATTATAATCAAGTATTTTCCTAACGGTTTTACCTCCCCAGTCAAAGGCAATCCCATATTTGCCAACTTGATTATCTTCCCTATCCCTACTTATTTTTTTTTCGTTGGATTTCTTTTTTTTCTTCTTCTTTTTAACCGGTAAAGGTTCCGAAACATCTTTATTTTTCACTTTTGGTGTTTCGATTTTCTTTTTATCAATTTTATCTGGTCTGGATTTCACTTGATGCTTTTGCGAGTTTTTATTTGCATTTCCGGCATTTAAAGCATTACCAAATCCTATGGAAATGTATTCTTCTTCAACCTCATCCGATTTCAAGTTAACTTGCATTAATAAAAAAGCAACCAACAGATGAACAAAAATTGAAAAGAAATATGAATATTTTGAGATTGATCTATTCAAGTTTAAAACGATTCTTTTTCAGTTCCAATAATAATTTTTTTAATTCCAACACCTTTAGCAGCATCCATAACTTTCACTACTAAATCAATACTAACAGTTTTATCGGCTTTTAAAATTAAATTTTTCTCTTTATTTTTTTCAATAAAAGCTGCCATTTTCCCAGGCAATAAATTTAACGTCACCTTTTCCGCCCCCAAATAAATCTCATTATTTTTATCTATTGAAACAATCAGTTTTGTTGTTGATTGCTGAGTATTATTTTTAGAGCCCGGCAATTTTACTTTAACTCCGGTTTGCACAACAAATTGTGATGTAATCAAAAAGAATATCAGCAAAAGCATCACTATATCCGTTAAAGAGGAAAAACTGAAAATACTTTGAGGTTTATTTGACATTTCAAATTTCATTCTATCACCACTTAATCAAATTCAATATCATTATCTTCTACAGTACCTCTTGAAGCTTCTTCAATGGTATCAACAACATCTGTTGATATTATTTCCATATCGAAAACAATTTTTTTAATGCCACTTACCAAATAATTATAAAACGCATAAGCTACAATACCCACAGCCAAGCCAAAAGCTGTTGTCATTAAAGCTTCCCAAATACCACCGGCCAAATCACTCGGATTTGCAGAACCTTGCAAATCTTGTATTCGCATAAAAGCTTGAATCATTCCGGTTACAGTACCCAAAAAACCAAGCAACGGAGCAACCCCCGAAATTGTTGCAAGCAATCCTAAGCCTTTTTCCAATTTATTAACCTCTTGTCTTCCGGCATTTTCAATTGCTTCTCTTACGCGTTTATGTCCCAATTTATATTTTTTTAATCCCTTGCGCACCATGTTGGAGGCGGGAGTCTTTTTTTCAAGGCACAATTCAATTGCTCCTTGAACATCTCCTCTTTTTAACAAGGATTTTATTTTCATCATAAATACAGGTTTAACTTTAGATTTTTTTATCACAATAAAACGATCAAATATAACTACCACCGAAATAAGTGAAGTAATTAAAATAGGCAACATTAACCAGCCGCCTTTCAATAAAATTGAGTAATCCATAAAATTCCTTAAAATTTATATTTCTTCATATATTTTTTAATTTCATCAAGAGTCTTAAAATCTCCAATTCGTACTCTATACCAAGTACTTCGTAAGGTTTTCAAATATACCTTAACAATAAAAACTTTATGTCCTTTAGATTGTAATCTTCTTGCCTCTTTTTCAGCTGTTGCTTTCCTTCTCCAACTTGATACTTGAAAACTATAATTCCCATTTTCCAAGTAAATTTGAGATTTGGCAATTTGTTTTTCATTTGAAATTTTTCTGTATTCTATTGTACTTTTTATAGATTTTTTTGTTTCATTTTTTTTCTTTGGTTCCAATTCGGAACTCTTTTTCAAATTAGTTTTTTGAGTTTCGTTTTTCTTAGCAACATGTTTTGGCTTCTCAGTTTCCTTGTTTGTATGCTCTTTTTCACTTTCGGATTTCAATTGATGTTTTTTTTGTTTGTTTACATCTTCTTTGCTTGTTTTCTCTTCTCTTGAAATTTCTGTTGTCGCATGCAAATTTTCGGTTTTATCGGC
>CAZCBD010000108.1:0-9777 GCA_964496755.1 uncultured Melioribacteraceae bacterium | reverse complement strand
ACAAATGATGTGTTGTAATTAATTCATAGTGTTGTAAAAATATTAAAGAAGAATAAATAAGTAATATTGAAAAAGCAAAAAGATAAACAACCAAGCCGGGTAAAATCAAGCTTGCAATTATCATATGAAAAATATAAAAAACAAATATCGGTGAAAATAACCCGCCTGTACAGTAAATAAGAAATGTTAATAATATAATATCAATAATCATTTGAAAAATAGTTAAATGTAACCCATTCAGATTTTCAGTTTCAAATTGAAATTTATTATTTAGCCGATAAAATATAAAATTACTTAGCAAAATAAATATTGCAACAAGCAGCATGAATTTATTTTGAGTTTGAGATAATTTAATCTTGAATAAAATATCGCTGAAATTCCAGAAAAGTAATACAATAATAAAAGCCGCAAATCTTAACTTAATAAACCACAAATTTCTTCTGTGAATAGCTTCCCAAAAAGGTTTATAGGCTTTAGCCCAATCCGGAATTAATTTAATCATTCGAACTCCAGAATTTTAGTTTAAATGTTTTTTTTGAGCAGAACTTATTTTTTGAATTTAATCAAAAAAGTAGTTCCATTTCGATTTTCCTTTTTTAATCTCGAAGGACTTTCAACAGTAATTTCACCATCATGATTTTCAAATATCTGTTTTACTACGGATAAACCGGTACCGGTACCTTCAATATTACTATTCTTCGCATTTGATGCTCTAAAGAATTCATCGAAAATATTTTCTTGATCTTGTTTGGGAATTCCGATACCATCGTCTGTTATTTCAACATTAAAATAATAAATATCTTCCGAAATAATAATTTCAACAACACCATTTTCAGGAGTATATTTTACGGCATTACCAATTAAATTTGAAAAAGCTAAGTTCAATAAAACATCATCACCATTAATAATCGGCTGACTGCCATTTACTTTGAACTTGAAATGAATATTTTTTCTTTCGGAAATTTCTTTTAAATCTTCAATAATCTTTAATAACAAAGTGGATAAGTTTTGTTCACTTTTATTAATTTGATTCATCAATTTAAATTTTGAAACCCGAAGAATATTGTTAATATTTTCAATTGCCCCCTGCAAACGGATATTTGCTTTTTCAATTTTTTCTTTTACCGGAGCAGAGATATTTGGATCAACGTAACCTTCTTTAGCCAAGGCAAGTTGAGAAACTGCCGCTGCTATCGGTGATTTCAGTTCGTGAACAACAGCCATCACATATTTTTGTTTTGCTTTTTCAGCTTCATTTATTGTATCTAAAGCTAATTTTAGCTGACCTTCTCTGTTATATAATTCTTTGGAAATTTTTGATGTTAGGTAAACCGATGTAAAAATCATAACCGCAAAAATTAACAAAAAAGAAATCATGTAAAACGGATCATTATAAAGTGGTGTTGCATAGAACCCACGCAATGATTGGTGTTTTATTATGTCAAAATACTCTAATACACTAAATGTTGTAAAAAGCGCAACTAAGCCTGATGCAATAAAATACATTAGCTTATCGGGCAGCAAAAAACTGCCAATTATCATATGAAAAACAAAAAACATGAATAAAGGTGATTCTATGCCACCCATAAAATAAACTATGATACTTAATGCAATTAAGTCTGTAACAATTTGGATTAAATAAAAATGAAGCGGCGTAAATTTTGAACTAAGATTTTTTTTACTTTCAAAAAAATGTTTAAATACATAATTATATGCCAAAACCGTTATCGTTATAAGCGATAAAGCGGCAATTTGTGTTTTAGAAAAATCAACTTTAATTAGCCAACGAAGCAAAACTAAAAAAACTCCTGTTAGCATTACAGCATAAAATCTTAGATTAATAAACCACTTATTATATTTATCTATTGATTTTATGTAATCGGAATATACTTCTACAGAATCCGGAAAAATTTTCATATTATTTTAACCTTTTATAACAACAATTTTAGAGCCTTTAATTTTAATTATTTTGATACTTTCACCCTTTTCAATATAATCACCTAAAGTTATAACGTCAATTCTATCACCATTTATAAGAGCAATGCCGGAGGGTCTTAAATCCGAAATTGCCTTTCCTGTTTGGCCTATTAAAGAATCGATGTTTTCTTTTGTAGAATATCCTACTTGAGAATCTATATTTGTATTTAAAATTAATCTGTTAAAGAAATTTGTTTTGGGCAAAAATTTGGCAAGCAAAGCTAAAATAATACCCGAAAATAAAAACGCCGATGCAAGTTGAACTATTGCAGTTGAAATAAAAGAGGTATCAATAATCGGGAAATCCGATATTAAACCTAAAAACAGACTTGCTACAATGCAAATTATTCCGGCAATTCCAACAAAACCAAATCCGGGAACAACAAATATTTCAAGTAATAACAGGATAACACCTATTACAAAAATCAGTATTTCCAAAACGGAAGCAAGTTTTAATATTGCTCCTGCACCAAAAAATAAAGCCAAAGCAATTACGGCCGCAGTTCCCGGCACGCCCCAACCGGGTGATTTAACTTCAACAAACAATCCAACCATACCAATCATTATTAGTAATGAGGAAACAAAGGCATTATTAATAAATCTGACAAATTCTTCTGCCCAATTACTTTCTATTTCAATAAGGTTCGGATGTGAATAGCCAAAGGCTTTTGCAGTTTCGAAAACACTGTTTGCCACAGTATCGGCAATGCCGAAATGCAAAGCTTCTTTTGTGGTAAGTGTTATTAATTGAGTGCTATCAACAACACCTTCAACAACAATGCGCTCATCAACCATTCCTTGGGCAATATTTACGGGTCTATTATTTTTTTCTGCCGTTGAGCGCATTTCACCACGCATATATGATTGATATTTTTCAGATTGTTTTTTGCCAGCTTGATTTACAACCGTTGCAGCTCCAATTGCCGACCCGGCAGACATACTGATTTTTTCACAAGATAGTGCAATAAGAGAGCCGGCAGAAATTGCACGTTTGTCAATAAAAGCAATAGTTTTAATTTTTGAATTTAGAATTGCATCTTTGATTTGGGTAGCTGCATCAACTCTTCCGCCAAATGTATTTATTTGGAAAATAATTGCATCTGCAGAATTTTTTTCAGCTTCAGAAATAATTCTTTCAATGTAAGGCACCAATCCCAAATCTATTTCCCCTTCAATTTTTCCTACGTAAATTTTATTTCCTGCAGAAAGTATTGTAATAAAAAAAATCAAACCGAAAATAAATTTCTTCATTTTAACCCCTCTCACTGTTAAATGAAAAGAGGCTTTTTTAAAGCCTCTTAAAAATTATTCTTTAACAACATTTACTGATTGTCTATCAACAGTCATTTTAACATTATTGCCAATGTCAATTAAAATTGTTTTTTCGTCAAGACCCGCAACAGTAGCATGTATTCCCCCACTTGTAATAACTTTATCACCTTTTTTTAGCTCGGAAAGCATTTTAGCTTTTTCCTTTTGACGTTTACTTTGCGGACGAATAATCATAAAATAAAAAATCAATCCCATCAAACCAAACATTATCAGCGTACTCGTCATACTACCGCCGCCAGCTTGTCCTTGTTGCGGTGCCATTGCAAATAAAAATTCCATTTTTTCTCCTATAGTGTATTTATGTTAATTGATAATTTCTTAATTATTTTATCTTTCCAATTTACGAAATTTCCTTCTAAAATATGTTTTCTAGCTTCGGTTACTAATTGTAAATAGAAAGCAAGATTGTGAATTGAAGCTAATTCCAATGCAAGAATTTCGTTTGCGATAAAAAGGTGCCTTAAATATGCTCTCGAAAAATTTCTGCAAGTATAACATCCGCAGTTTTCATCTACCGGTTTAAAATCATCCTTATACATTGCATTACGCATTGTTAAAACGCCGTTCCAAGTAAATAATGCCGCATTTCTCGCATTTCTTGTAGGCATTACGCAATCGAACATATCAATTCCACGTTCAATTGCTTCCAAAATATTTTCCGGTTTGCCAACACCCATTAGATATCTAGGTTTATTTTCCGGTAAAAAATCCGTTGTAAAATCAACCAAATCATACATTATTTCGGCCGGTTCGCCAACTGCCAAACCTCCTATAGCATATCCGTCAAAATCAAGTTTAAGTAAATCCTTTGCGGATTTTTCACGTAATTCTTTATAAACACTACCTTGCACAATTCCAAATTGAAATTGTTTATATCCATAAAGGGGTTGTGTGTTTTCAAATGCTTCTTTATTTAACACAGCCCAATTTGAAGTTAGTTCAGTAGATTTTTTAGCATACTCAAAGTCGCAAGGATATGGAGTGCATTCATCTAAAACCATCAAAATATCTGAACCGATACTTCGTTGAATATTAATTACTTTTTCCGGAGTAAAAAAATGTTTTGAACCATCAAGATGAGATTGAAATTCGACGCCGTCTTTTTTCATTTTGCGTAATTTTGCCAAACTATAAACTTGAAATCCGCCACTATCGGTAAGTATGGGTTTTTCCCAATTCATAAATTTATGCAACCCGCCTGCTTTTTCAAGTATGTCGGTTCCCGGTCTTAAGTACAAATGATATGTATTTCCTAAAATAATTTGAGCCTTAACTTCGTCAACTAAATACTGCTGATTTACAGCTTTCACTGTTCCCTGAGTTCCTACCGGCATAAATATGGGAGTTTTAATTTCCCCATGATCAGTTTCTATAACCCCTGTTCTTGCTTTACTATTTCTATCTTTAGTAAGATTTTTTACAATCAAATTCTTTTTCCTTTAAATACTTTAACCCAAAAATAAATAAAATTCTATTTTTAACATAATAAACAATTTTAATTTTGATTATTTTAATTAATGTATTATTATTAGTAATCAAAAAAAAATTAAGCTATTACATTTCAATATAGAGGTTACAAATGCGCTGGTTCTATAATTTAAAAATATCTAATAAGTTAATTGTTGCTTTTATGATCTTAGTTGTTTTTGCTGCCATTAATGGTTTAACGGGTTATTTTGGAGCAAAAAGTATTGCAAAATCTTTAGAAGAGACAGGAAAGATCGGGTTACCAAAAGTTAAAGCTTTATTGACCATTAGTGAATCTTTATCAGCAACTGATGCAAAAGAAAAAACTCTGCTTTCCCCCAGTCTAATGGATGATGAACGAAAAATTGTTTTCAATGAAATGGACACATTAAATTTAACAATAAAAACTGCTTGGTCAAAATATGAGAAATTAGGAAGAGATGCAGAAGAAAATCAACTTTGGGAAAAATTCATACCCTTATGGAATAAGTGGGAAAATGACCATAATGCTTATATAAAATTAGTAAAAGATTACATGGAAACAGGTGATCCCGGTATTTATAATATGATGTTGGATCAATCTTTAGTAAATAATGCTTCGAGTTACAAAGCCGCTAAGCAGGCATTAAACAACATTGCCTTGAAAGCAAAAAAAGAAGCTGATAAAAATATACAAATCGGTGAAGAAAGTACATCCAGAGTTCAACTATTTTTATTGATAATAATTGCAATTGGAGTTTTTATTGCATTATTCTTAGCTCGATTTATGGCCGGATTAATTACAACACCATTAATCGGAGCCGTTAAATTAGCAGAAAACTTGCGCCAACAAGGAATTACAAACTTGGGAATTGGTTTAGAAAAATTATCGAAAGGTGATACAGGCGAGCCAATCGATAAAAATCTTCAGAAAATTGAAGTTAAAACAAATGATGAAATAGGCGATTTAACAAAAACCATTAATGGCATGCTTGAACAAACGCAACAAACTATTGATTCATTCAACACAAATAGAGAAAATCTAATTAACGTAGTTGATGAAATTAGTAAATTGATAAAAAGCTCTCATGAAGGAGATTTTAAAACCAGAGGAAATCAAAATAAATTTGAAGGTACATATGCTGAATTAATTAAAGGTTTTAATGAAACATTAGATGCAATCGTTAAGCCCATTGAAGAAAGTATTAATGTGCTTGCAACAATGGCACAAGGCGATTTAACGTTAAAAGTTGAAGGCAATTACCAGGGTGATATGAAAAAAATGAAAGATAGTACTAACTATCTAATAGATTCATTAAGTAAATTAATACTTGAAGTTGCCGAAGCAGTCCAAGCCACGGCAAGTGCCAGTAATGAAATATTTTCAACCGCAGAAGAAATGGCAGCGGGAGCCCAAGAACAAAGTGCACAAACAACAGAAGTTGCAAGTGCTATAGAACAAGTAGCATCTACCATAATAGAAACCACAAAAAATGCAGGTGCTGCTGCAGAAAATGCTCGTAAATCAGGCGAAATTGCTGTTTCCGGAGGGGAGAGTGTGTCCAATACCGTAAGAGGAATGAATAGAATTTCAAAGGTTGTTTCCGAAGCTGCGTCAACCGTTCAAGAATTAGGTAAAAACAGTAATCAAATTGGTGAGATTATTCAAGTAATTAATGATATTGCCGATCAAACTAATTTACTTGCTCTAAATGCGGCAATAGAAGCTGCTCGTGCCGGTGAACAAGGTCGTGGTTTTGCGGTTGTGGCAGACGAAGTTAGAAAACTTGCCGAACGTACAACTAAAGCAACCAATGAAATTGCTTCCATGATTAAGAAAATCCAAGTTGATACCGATGATGCTGTTTCTTCAATTATGCAAGGTACGGAAGAAGTTAAAAGCGGTTTATCTTTGGCAGAAGAATCCGGACAGGCTCTTCAAAATATCATATCTTCTTCCAATGAAGTTGTTGATGTAATTAATCAAGTTGCTTCTGCTTCTGAAGAACAAGCTTCGGCTGCCGAACAAATTAGCAAAAGCATCGAAGCAATTAATAATGTTGCACAAGAATCTGCCACCGGTATTCAGCATGTTGCACAAGCTACCGAAGATTTAAGCAGATTAACCGAAAACTTACAAAATCTGGTTAATCAATTTAAAATTGATGCGGTTCATAGCCAGTTACCAGAACATAGTCAATATTAAAGAATAAGTTTTTATCTTTAAATAAATTTTGCCGACAATATTTGTCGGCTTTTTTATTTTAAAGTTAAATTATTTTACATAAATAATTCTTTAATTATGATATTTCAAATTCAAATTATTATATTGCAAAAGTTTTGAAACAATCAATATGCGGAGAATTAAATGTCTTCAGAATCAAGAGAAAATTGGGGCTCAAAAATCGGTTTCATTCTTGCCGCGGCAGGTTCTGCAATTGGATTGGGAAATATTTGGAAATTCCCTTACGTTGTTGGTGAAAACGGTGGAGCCGCTTTTATTTTAATTTATTTGGCAAGTACTTTGATTATCGGACTTCCTGTTATTATTGCAGAAATACTAATTGGTCGCACCACTCAATTAAATCCTGTTGGTGCTTTCAAAAAATTAAGTAATTCAAAGTTTTGGGCTGCTATTGGCGGCATGGGTGTTTTGGCAGGTTTTATTATATTATCCTTTTATAGCGTAGTTGCCGGGTGGTCAACCGGTTATATAATTGAAGCTATTAGAGGTTCTTTTATTGATTTTACAAGTGCTAATTTTGCCGGCGAACATTTTAATGCGTTGGTTCAAAATGTTTACTGGATAGTTGGCTTTCATTTTTTATTTATGATTTTGTCAATGATAATTGTTTATCGTGGTATTCAAGGTGGAATTGAAAAATCGTGTAAAATAATGATGCCACTATTGTTCGGATTGCTTATAATTCTTTTAATTCGTGGTGTTACCTTACCCGGTGCGGAAAAAGGACTGGCCTTTTTATTTGAACCCGATTGGTCCAAGGTAACAGCTTCAACCGTACTTGAAGCAATGGGACAAGCATTTTTTACATTAAGCCTCGGTATGGGAGCAATGCTAACCTACGGCAGTTACATGTCAAAAAAAGATAGTATTCCAATTTCAGGATTAGAAATTATTTTTCTAGATACACTAATTGCCATTGTTGCCGGAGTTGCAATATTTACCACTGTATTTGCTACCGGACAAAATCCGGGACAAGGGCCAGGTTTAATTTTTCACACACTTCCCGTTGTATTTACCAAAATGCCCGGCGGGTATATCTTTTCCATTCTATTCTTTATTTTACTTACCATAGCAGCAATTACATCTGCAGTATCGCTTCTTGAAGTGATAACCGCATATTTTGTTGACGAAAAGAAATGGAGTAGAAAAAAAGCTGTTTTGGTTTTTGGAACCGTAGCATTTTTATTCGGCATTCCTAGTGCTTTGTCATTTAACTTGCTGAAAGATGTAAAAATATTCGACTTAAACTTTTTCGACTTATTCAATTACTTATCTTCTAATATTATGCTTCCTCTCGGTGGTTTATTAATTGCAATCTTTGTCGGTTGGAAATGGGGTATTGCCGGAGCTGTTTTGAATCTGAAAAAAGGATCGGAAAAACTTCTTGATAAAAATCCTTTTGTAGTTACCATTTGGAAATTCTTAATTCGTTATGTTGCCCCTATAATTATTGCAATCGTATTTTTAAATTCTGTAGGGATTTTATCATTTTAATACAGTGCTACACTAAATTTATTGAGCCGTATTATTACGGCTCTTTTTTATTTAAAACATTTCCATTCAAAATTGGTAATAATTTTTTTTTTAGGTATTTTTAAGTTTAATATTTTCCAATATTTATGGGGTTATTATGAATATGAATTGGCAAGAATTTGTTGGTTCTACGTTAAATGTAATTATGAAAGAAAATTATGGAATGGTTAGAAAATTTGAAAAAGAATCACCCGATTTTTTTGAAATTGTCTTTAAATCCGGTAAGCTAACAAACGTTTACTCCGATGGATTATTTTTAGAAACCACCCGCGAAAATCACAGAGTTAGAATATTTATTCCCTTTCAATCAATTAAATGTGTGGAAATATTTGACCTTTAGTTGGAACTTTTTTAAAAAAACTTTCGTTTTACTTAATAAATTTAGAGAGAATATTTAATGAAAAAAATAAAAATTGGTGTTATAGGCACAGGGCATTTAGGCAAATTTCACGTAAAGCTTTCAAAACAATTATCGAATGCTGAATTAATAGGTGTCTTTGATAAAGACTTTAATAGAGCAAAAGAAATTTCAAAAGAATTTGAAACTACTCCGTTCGAAAGTTTGAATTTACTTTTGGAAAAAGTAGATGCCGTATCAATAGTGGCTACCACAACTGCTCATTATGAACTTGCTAAAACTGCCCTATCTTTAGGGAAACACGTGATGGTAGAAAAGCCTATTACTTCAACAATCGAGCAAGCCGAGGAATTGGTAGAACTTGCCGAAAATAACAATCTTAAATTGCAAGTTGGGCATATTGAGCGTTTTAATCCGGCACTACTTGCATTAAATAAATATAAGCTTGAACCTAAGTTTATTCAATCCGATAGACTTTCACAATTTAATCCCCGCGGTACGGATGTAGCAGTTGTTTTAGATTTAATGATTCACGACATAGACATAATTTTAAGCTTAATAAAAAGTAAAGTTATAAATGTAAGTGCCAGCGGCGTTCCTGTTGTTTCCGATAATATTGATATTGCAAATGCAAGATTAGAATTTGAAAACGGTGCCGTAGCAAACGTAACAGCAAGCAGAATATCTCAAAAGAAAATGAGAAAAATGCGAATGTTCCAACGCGACGCCTATTTGGCTTTGGATTTTAACGCCGGTACAACAGAAATCTTCAGATTACTTTCCGATACCGAACAATTACCGGAACATCACATAAACTACGGCGAAATCGGAATTGGTGAAAAGAAAAAACATATTGTTTATGAACAACCGGAACAATTGGAAATAA
>CAZCBD010000107.1:0-9820 GCA_964496755.1 uncultured Melioribacteraceae bacterium | reverse complement strand
TATGCTTTCGATTTCCGATAAACCGGAATAGGTTTGCTTTAATATATTTCTGCTACCGATAAATTTGCGCAACTTTTAATATTAGATTAAGTAGTGTTTATAAACCGGAATCTTAAAGTGGAATTGATTACTGTATATTGAATCCACGTCTATGCTTCGGGGGTGTTTGACTGATGAGAATTTATTGTTGTGAAAAAAGTAGTTCCTAAGATAATTATTCCTCCGATAATTACTCTTAACGTTGGTATTTCACTGACAATAAAAATTGCAAAGATTATTCCGTACACCGGTTCCAAACTTGTAATGATACTGGCAGTCTGAGCTTTTATGTGTGTTAGTCCTTTTATGAATAATGAATGAGAGATTCCGGTAAAAACTACTCCTAAAAAAATTAACAATAATATATCCTTGGGGGCAAAAGATACTGCAGTTGTGAATAAAAATGGAATTAATACAATAGTTGCTGTTGCATCTTGATAAAATGCGATAACAAGGCTGGAATAATCTTTAACGTATTTTCTATTTAATATTGATAGAATGGCAAATGTAAAACCGGAAACTACTCCCCAAATTACTCCCAAGGTTGCATTATTGGAAATATCAAACTTTGGTATAACCAAAGCTACACCAATTAAAGTTATGGCGGCAATTAAAGCATCAATTAATTTTAGCTTTTCTTTGAAAAAAAATGGTTCCATGAATGTAACAAATACAGGAAATGTTGAAAATGTTAATAAGCCTATTGCTACGGTTGAAACTTGAATTGACTGAAAAAAACTTACCCAATGAATAACTAATACGATGCCGGATAATATAAGGTAGAAGTAATCTTTTTTGCTTTTTAATTTTAACTTCTCTTTGAAATAGAAAATTATTACCAACAATGAAATTGACGCAAAAAGTACTCTACCTAAAACGATTATTGTTGATGGTAATGAGAGTAATTTCCCAAACAAGCCGGCTAGTCCGAACACAAAAACCGCAATATGTATTTCAATTAAACTTTTAGTTTCCTGTTTCACTGTAAAATCAGATGATTTTAATTAATAAAGATTTCCAATTGCTTTTTTCTTTCTATAGTTTAGGCTTCATTCAAGTAATGTGTTGTATTTGATTTAAGAAAATCAATGTCGGATCTTTTTAATAATAAAACTTGATGCTAAATTACTACCGATATGTTATTATTACTTAATCTGTTTTCTACCGTAAATATCAAAACTCACGTAAAATATAAATCATATTAAAGGCTACAACAAAAACAAATAATTTACGGATGAAAATAGTGAAAAAAATCATTATATACATCATTAGAATTCAATTATTAAAACAAAAGTTTTTCCGGTTTCCGATTATTTTGGGTATTTAACATTTCTTGCTTCCATACACTAAATGATATTTTGCATGGTAAACGAACAGTAATTGAACATATATTCCCGATAAACGTAATATGTGTATTGGGGTTTTGCATTATACAAACAGAGAGAACTAAACAGAAAATGATAAATCTGTTGCAAGAATAAAATAGAAAGCCAGCATAAAAATATCACATCCCGAAAAATCGGGGCCACGCATAGCCAAAATCTTTGGTCAACAGTCTCAAAAATTAGCTAAAAAAGTACCAAAACATGCAGAAATCAACTCGTATTTTATTCTTTAATCTGTTTTTGCTACAAATCAGAAATCAGGGAGATAGCAAACTCTTTTACTTCGTTTTGGAAAGATTCCTTCCCTCTTTTTCTAAAAAAATTGAGTTCAATACAATAGCGTTTTTTATAGAAAAGGAAGGTAGGCGACTTTGATTTTCCCAAACTTGATAGAACTGAAAAATTACGTTGGAATTAGTATGGGGCAGCCTGTTTGTTTCTAAGTTAGTTTTTTTACAGGTCAACTATTAATGGAGCGTTTGTTATTAAAAATTTATTTATTTTGGAAATAAAAATCTGATTTGAAGTAAAAAAAACACTTTATAAAATTTCAGAAGAATGGGAAATAATAAATGATTGAACTAAGGCCATTTCAAAAAGATGATTTTCAGACTTTAATAAATTGGATTAAAAATGAAAATGATTTAATTCAATTTGCAGGAGTCATTTTTACTTTTCCGTTAACAATTGATCAATTAGAGAATTATATGAATGACTCAAATAGGAAAATATACAAAGTTGTGTATAAAAAGAGTGATTTAACAATTGGGCATTCCGAAATATATTTAAGCGGAGATACAGCCAGATTATGTCGGATTTTAATAGGTGATCCACAATATCGCGGAAAAGGATTCGGAGAGAAAATTGTTGCAAAATTAGTAGAGAAGTCATTTAATAAATTCAATGTGAAAAAAGTGGAATTAAATGTATATGATTGGAATATTGCAGCGATTAAATGTTATGAAAAAGTTGGATTCAGAGTTGATAAAGATAAAGTTAAAACAATTAAAACTAATAATGAGATTTGGACAGCAGTTAATATGAAATTAGAAAAATAAATAAATTGTAATGATTAAAAATGTAATAAACGGAATATTAATTTTGATGTTATTCGATCAGTATTCTTTTTACCACGAAAAGAATACACTGATAGAAACACCAAGATATTTAATCAAAAAGAGGTGACTTTGCAACAAAGATACAAAATCCTATTGCTAACTTCATATGATGAGATTTTGTGCAACTGTAAAAGGTATTAATTATATGTATGTGGATTACTAAAAAATTCTGGAGTCTTCAACTTTTAATTTATTACAAAAGATTTTTGTATAAAATGAAAAAATAGAAATAAATATCGCATATCATCCACCCGCTTGCAAAATTGGAATTACGGTTGGAATGGTGCGTATTTCATAACCATTTGTACAAAAAATCGGGAACATTTTTTCGGTGAAATCGTGCAGACGCAAAATCTTGCGTCCCGAAATTAATAAAATCTAAGAATTGCACTCCTTTACTTTTTGTTTAATGCATATTATTTTACTTATTAATTCATAAGTCTTTATACGTAAGACTTATTTAATAAATTAATGGGGGATTATTTAATGAAAATTGTAAGAATTTATTTACTTTTCACACTTCTTTTTTCATCTTTACTAATTACGCAAACAGAAAAAAAAGAAATTAAAATTGAAGATGCAAAATTATGGAGGTATCATCAAACAACTTTGTCTGAAAACGGTAAATGGTACAGCGTTAAGTATTTATTGATAGAAAAACCTGAGCAGGCAAATAAGAAAGCCGACAAAAAAGATAAAACCGAAAAGGGTTTTGATAAAAAGGATATTGAACTTTACGGCAAAGATGCAATGACTAATGTTTTGTATATCCGCAATATTAAAAGCAAAAAAGAATATCTTATACCAAAAGGGGCGCGACCGTTATTTTCGCCAAAATCCGACTGGGTAGCATATAATATAATTCCGGAAAAGAAAAAAGGGGATAAAAAACCGATTAGGAAAACGATTGAACTTAAAAACCTAAAAACCGGAAATACTCGTAAATGGGAATCTAATGCATCCTTTAAATTTACTAAAGACGGAAAATATTTTATAACTTCGGACAAAAAAAGTGTTGCGATTTTATGCCTTAAAAATTTAACCGAGTATTATATTGGAAATGTTGGCGAGTATATTATTCCCAAAGATGAAAATTATATGATTTATACTATCAAAACAGATGATTTACGTGGTAATGGTATTTATTTGTACAATTTAAAATCTAATATTACAAAGATGCTTTTAACGGGTAATTTTGTTTATTCGAATTTGGCTTTAAATAAAAAGAAAACCGCAATTAGTGCACTGAAATATAGTATCTCAAAAAAAGACAAAAAGCCCGAAAATATTAATCTTTTAACTATCACAAATTTTAATTCGGCAGATAAAAAAATCACCGAATATAAATCGGCCAATATGAAAGGTCTTGCTGAAAATATGCAAATTCAAATGGGCAATATTTCTTGGAGTAACGATAATTCACGAATATTTCTAAATATCGAAAAGAAAGAGGATTCGAAAGAAAATAATAAAAATGATGCCGGTAAGAAACCTAAAGAAAAATCGACAATGGATATTTGGCATTGGAAAGATAAAAAATTGGTTTCGCAACAAATGGTTGAATCAAAACGAAAAAGAGAAGTTTATAAAGCGGTTTTTAACCTTAAAAGCAAAAAATTGACCCAACTTACAAGTGAAGAATTACAACGAATTTCTTTTGCGCGCGAAACCGATTTGTGGGCAATAGGATTTGATAACAGGAATTATATATCTGATTGGGATGTGAGGAAAAATGATATTTACAGAGTTGATTTACGAACCGGCAAAAAAAATCTTATTTTAAAAAAATATGACGGTAGAGTAAATATTTCGCCCGATGGTAAAAACGTAATCTTTTGGAAGGACGGACATTACTGGTTATACAAATTCGAAAATAATCAACTTAAAAATATTTCCGAAAATCTATCGGTTTCATTTATTAATAAAGAAAATGACCATTTCGGTTCAACGCCCGATTATGGTTTTGTAGGTTGGGTAAATAATAAAAAATCTATAATAGTAAATCACAAATTGGATTTATGGCAACTTCCATTAAATTCAAAAGGGAAAGCAAAAAATCTAACCGAAAAGGTTAGGGGAAACACCAATATTCGTTTTAGGTTTAATGATACAAGATTTACCTCGAAACCCGAAATGAAAGATCGCTATATAAATTTAAAAAAATCGAATTTAATTAGTGCTTTTGATATTAAAACAAAATATGCCGGATTTTATGAATTAGAAGATGGCGATTTGAAAAAATTAATATTCGAACCTGCATCATTTGGTAATTCAAGATGGAATTCCGGAATTACGAAAGCAAAAAATGCTGATGTTTATCTTTACAAATTTGGAACTTATGAAAAATATCCCGAATCATATATTTCCGATATGGACTTTTCAAATTCCATAAAAATAACCAACACAAATCCCCAGCAAAAAAACTATCTGTGGGGTAAAAGAATTTTGGTAAATTATAAAAATGATGACGGAATTGAGTTACAAGGTATTTTATCAATTCCAAACAGTTATAAAACCGGCGAAAAACTTCCAATGATTGTTCATACTTATGAAAAGCTATCTGACGGTTTGTTTTACTATTCCACTCCATCAATAAGAGGAAGCGGAGTTAGCGAAATGCTTTATGTTTCTGCCGGATATTTATATTTTCAACCCGATATTCATTTCAATATAGGTTCGCCACATTCGGATATGCATAAGTGTATTGATGCGGCTTTAACTAAAGTAATTGAAATGGGATATGTTGATGAAAAACATATTGGTTATATTGGACACAGTTTTGGCGGACATGCGGCAATGTATATTTCAACACAAAAAAACAAATTTGCCGCAATAGTTGGTGGTGCGGGAGTAAGTAATCTTGTGCAGGGTTTTGATATTGATATAGTACGTGACGGTACTAATGAACAGGATTATTACATGACCGGACAAGGTCGTTTGGGAGTTAATCCGATTGACGGGTTGGAAAAATATATTCATGAATCTGCTGTGTTTAATGCTAAAAACATGAATACTCCACTTTTGATTTATCATGGAACTGCCGATAATGTTGTTCAATGGGAACATTCGTTTGGATTTTATAATATTCTAAGATTTTTTAAGAAACCTGTTATTTTTCTTTCATTTAAAGGCGAAGGGCATGGTATTAGAGGAAAAGCTAATAGACTTGAATTGCAATTGAGATTAAAAGAATTTTTTGATAATAAATTAAAAGGTGTAAAAGCGGCCGATTGGATTGAAAACGGAAGACCTTTTAAAGCTGAAAAAGATTCAAAAAATAAAAAGAAAAAAAGAACAGTCCCCGATTGGAAATAGATTGTATTTAATAAACAGTTACAAAAATTCCGGTTAAGTGCCGGAAAGAACATAAATTATTAGGAGAATTATTTGATTGTGAACCTGTAACTTTGGAACGGAGGTAAAAAACAGAATAAGTAATAATAATAAAGTCATGAAAAAATAAAGTAATGAAAAAAATTATATTCATTCTATGTTTTCTAATAGTTTGGAAAATATCATTTGCTCAATCCGATTCAACAAAGAGTCTTATTGATGAAACAATGCTCCATCCGGCAGATGCATTTACCGGATATGTTTACAAAAAAGGAGAATGGGGATACAATCAGGCATTAACACCATACCCGACTTGGGTATGGTGGGGGATTACCGACAGAATTACAGCAGAGCTTGATTTAGAGGCTTGGTTTGGCGGAGTGCCGAGTTTCAATTTCAGAGTTGGCATTTTAAAACAAAAAGAGTTTATACCGCATCTTGCTTTTGAAACTATGTTCCAATACTTAAAAAACAATTTTGATCAATTTCATAATTTAGATTATTTAGAAATAAATAGAAGAGGAATAAATTGGTATAATCATATCAACATGAGTTGGAAAATAGGAAATAAATGGCACATACATTTAGCCGGAGGTATTACTTATGCTGAAAACTTGCAAATATCAAACAAAGATCTACCAAATTACACAGGGAAAACTTTTAATTATCTAATAAGCCCCGATTATTCTTTGGCGTTAGGTTGGCGTTTTAAAAGATGGATAAGCTTTCATTCATCATATTCTTACGGCTCAACATTTCTTTATGCCGATAATATTGCAAGAAAACAACAATTTGTGTTAGCAACTCGGATAGCTCCATTTGTAAAAAGCAAAAAAGGATTTCTCAATAGTTTCAGGTTTGAGTTGGCGTATTTATACGCAAATTTTCCCGATGCCCGACAAAATATTTCAGGTCCTATCGGATTTCTTTATTGGCAATGGAATTGGAGTGAAAAATCGTTATAAAGTAAAAGGAGATGTAAAATGAGTTTGTTAACAATTAGAAAAAAAATCAGGCCAATAGTGTTACCGGTTGTTTTTTCGAGCATCGGTTATTTTTGTGCAATGCTATTAAGAGCAGGACTTAATATTGAATTATCAAAACTTGAGATCTCAATTATTGTTTTTGTGATAACCACACTTTCCGTGTCGCTATTGTTTCCAAGGGTGTTTAAAATTCCGTTTGGAAGAGTAAATTTTCTTTCATTCTATCAGAAAGCAGGTTTAAAAATTCCCGAAAAATTATTTAGATTTATTTTACTCGGTGTAATTGCTGCATCCTTTACCTTATTTGGAATGCTTTTCAGTTCGGTTTTAACAGGTAAATATGAATTTAGCAGTTCAACAATTAATCTTAGTCATACTATTTTTAGTCTTACTCCGGGAATCTGGGAAGAAATCCTTTTTCGTGGCATTTTAATGATTGTTCTTATTCGAATAACGAAATCATTTAAAAAAGCCGCTATAATCCAAATTGTTATTTTTAGTTTGCTCCACATAAAAGGGTTGGATTTGCTTTCGTTTGTTGATGCTTTTTCCGTTGGTATAATCGCCATAGCATTTACTTACATAGCATATAAAACCAAATCGCTTATACCGGGAATTATTTTTCATTTTTTGCATGATACTTTTATTTTTGCAGTTCAATTACCTGATGAACAATATGTGAGTTTTCAGGACAATTTGTTTTTTTATGCTACTTTATGGTTTTCGGTATTGCTTGTAGTTTTTGTTATAAAACGATTGGTTGAAAAATATAATATTATTAATGAGTATGATTTTTATCAGGAAGAAACAGATGAAAAAATTAGTTGGTCAAAAGATGGATTTTCCACTTTTTCGCCCAATCCAATAAAAAACAATGAGCGAAAAAATAAGCGGCTATTATTGATAAATGCAATTGCTCTTGTAGTTCCATTATTACTGGGTATTGTTAAAATTAATCTTTTTTTGTTTGTTTTTGTTTCCATATTTACTGTTATTAATTTGTTTGTTTATATAGCTTTTAAAGAAATAAGAAAATATTTTAATTTCCAAATCCATATTTACTTCGCAGTTGTTGCATTTTCAATGGCATATAGCGAAGCTGAACAAGGTTCTAAATACGCCTATTTATTATGGATTGTTGCCGGCTTCCTATATTTGATTGCAGCTTTTAGAAAAAAATTATTGAAAAATAAAATCAGATCTAAATAATATAACACTTGAAAATAAAAATGAGAAATTGTATTGAAATTTCGGAATATCAATATATAGAGCAGTAAAAGAGTGTTTGTTTTGGTTTACACATTCAAGTAATTAGGTGTTTTTATTGAAGAAAAAGTGAGTAACATGAACTTAATTAATTATGAGCGAATGGTATTGTAGCCACGAATTCACGAATAAAAAAATAATGGTAAAACGGAAATTATATAAAACTATTTGTGTGTTAGTGGCAAAAAAAGTTAGATTATTCGGTTGTAGCGGAGCTGCAAAAGCTTTGTATTGTATAAATATTTAGACAAAAAGGAAAAGATGAAAAATAAGAATTTATTTTATTTGTTATTGTCATTGTTAATTAGTTCAGGCACAGGATTGATAGATCATTTTGTTGTGCCAATATCCGATTGGTTGGCAATTGTACTTATAGGTTTATCGGCGGCATTTCTAATTGTTTTTATTATCAAAAGTCGCAAAAAAAAGATGAGCATAATTTATAGTCGGTTATTAAAGTAGAGTTTTTTCAGTTTCCAATAGTTAGCATTTTTTGCTTTTTCATATGTTAAATGATATTTTGTGTGTTAAGCAATAGTTTAAAATATATTCCCGTTTTGTGCAAGCAGGGCTGGCAATTAAATAATGAAAAATGAATAGTAAAATAATAAATACAAAATTTGGCGAAATTGAATATTCCATAATTGGAAACGGAAAACCTGTTTTATTTATACATGGTGGACATACAAATTGTAATTCAACACTTTGGCATAAAGGATTTGATTTAAAGAAGTTTCAGTTGATTACTCCGTCTCGTCCCGGATATGGCAACACTCCCTTAAATGACAACAAAACTCCAAAACAAGCTGCTGATTTGATAATTTCGTTGTTGGATTATCTTGATATAGATAAAGTCATTTTGTATGGAATTTCTGCCGGTGGGTTAACTACTATTGAAATAGCCGCTAATTATCCCGACAGAGTGGAAAAGTTAATTTTAGCTTCGGCTGTTTCAAAAGAATGGTTAGATAAAAATGGGAAACTCTATAGAATCGGACGTTTGCTATTTAATCCCAAAGTTGAGGGGTTTGTTTGGGGAATGATTAGTCTTTTTTCGGGTTTGTTTCCGAATATGATTGCAAAAATCTTTTATCCGGAATTCTCAACCAACCAATCTTATAAGTTAATAAAAGAAGATGTAAAAGAATTACTGTTAATGTTTAAGAATTTTAGTTCGGGAACAGGATTTATTAATGATATTGACCAAAATATTGAAGATGATGTAATCTCCGGCATTAAATGCCCCACCCTTATTATTCATAGTAAAAATGATAGTACTGTTCCCTTTGAACATGCTTTACACTCAAAAAAAATGATTAAGAATTCAAAACTTATTGAATTGAATAATGAATGGGGGCACTTGTTTTGGATAGGAGCTGACTCAAAAAAATCAATAGAAGAGACGATGAGATTTATTGAAGAATAAAAAATACCGGCATATAACAAAAAAATATAGTGTATGTCGCAATTAGTAGTATATAGGAAAGTTAATATTTAAAATAAGTTAGTGCATTGAAAAATAATCATTTCAAACTGCGGTGCGCATTATATTCAAACCGTTACAATCAGATGCGATATTAACGCGTATAGTATAAATGTTTTATTTCAAGCAAGAGGGCAAACAACCGGTTTATGCAATTTTATATCTAGGATTTTAGCATTTTTGCTTTTTCATATGTTAAATGATATTTTG
>CAZCBD010000106.1:0-9953 GCA_964496755.1 uncultured Melioribacteraceae bacterium | reverse complement strand
TAAACCTTAAACTCTATTTTATTCTCAACTTAAATTATTTTATTACAGCATTCCTCCCTAATAATGTGAAATATCACATTAAATCTCGTTTATTCTATGCAGTTAATAATTCACTTTTAAATAAACCATAGGAGTTTCTATGAGGCGAAAAGAAAAAAGTAATTGCCAAAGTGCAATTATAAAAATATTTGCACTGGCATTTATATTTTTTGCATTCATACCGCAATTTGCCCTAGGGCAAACCAATATTACAAAACCAATTGATGAATTCGGATTTAATATTGGAGACGACTATACACTAATCAATTACACTCAAATGATTAACTACTGGAAAAAGCTTGCAAAAGAATCACCAAGAATGATGTTGGAAAATATAGGAAAAACCGAAGAAGGTAGAGATCAAATAATGGCAATAATTACCGCGCCTGAAAATTTTACAAAGTTAGACTATTACAAATCGATTTCAAGAAAATTAGCTTTAGGTGAAAATTTAACCGATGCTGAAGCCAAGCAAATTGCTTCTGAGGGGAAAGCAGTTATTTGGATTGATGGAAGTTTACATGCAACAGAAGTAGTTGCTGCCGAACAGCTAATCGAAACAGTATATCAATTAGTTTCCCAAAACGATCCGGAAACCTTACGTTTTCTAAATGATTTAATTATACTTGCCGTACCGGCTAATCCCGATGGAATGGAATTAGTTGCTAATTGGTATATGCGAAATAAAAACCCTAAAAAAAGAAGCAAAAAAAATCTTCCGAGGCTTTACCAAAAATACATAGGACATGATAACAATCGGGACTTTTTTATGAATACTCAGTCGGAAACAATTAATATGTCTCGGATTATGTATATAGAATGGTTCCCTCAAATTATGTATAATCATCATCAAACCGGACCGGCAGATTTAATTGTTTTTGTTCCTCCCTTCCGTGATCCGCCGAACTATAATTATGATCCGATTTTAAATATTGGAATTCAATCGGTTGGTTTAGCAATGCACAATCGTTTAATTTCAAAAAACATGGATGGCAGCGGAATGCGAAATAAAACAAATTTTTCTGCTTGGTACAACGGCAGTTTACGCACAACCGGTTATTTTCATAACCAAATAGGGATACTTACCGAAATTAACGGTAATCCTGCTCCCAAGGAAATGAAATTATTTCCTTCTTCGATGGTGCAAACTAACGATTGCCCTTTGCCGTTAAAACCAAGAACATTGCATTTTAAAGAAGCCATAAATTATTCGGTTGAACTTAACCGAGCACTTTTTGATTACGCATCCAGAAATAAAGATTTAATTTTATACAATCGCTATTTAATGGCCAAAAATGCTATTGAAAAAGGAAGCAAAGATAGCTGGACAATTCATCCGAAAATTGCAGCTGAGGTTCAAGATTCAGTTGAAGCAATAGCAAAAAAGGAAGAAAAATCTTTTAGAGGTGCACAAAAAAAATATATGCGATTATTCAAGAAAAAAGAAAATCGTGACCCGCGTGGTTATATTTTTCCTGCAAATCAACCCGATTTTCCAACAGCGGTTAAATTGGTAAACGCTTTAATGAAATCAGGAATTTTTGCTCATCAAGCAACGGATGATTTTGAAGTAAACGGTAAGCATTACCCTAAAGGTTCTTTAATTATTAAATGCGCTCAGGCATTTCGCCCGCAAATAATCGATATGATGGAACCACAGTATTACCCGAATGATTTTAAATATAAAGGTGGCCCTCCGAATCCTCCCTACGATAATGCCGGCTATACTCTATCACTCCAAATGAACGTAAAATATGATAAGATTTTAGAGGCTTTTGACGGTCCTTTTAAAAAATTATCCTCACTTGCAAAACCATTAACCGGAAAAATTACAAAAATTAGTAATCCTAAAGGTTATCTGCTAAGTTACCAATATAACGATGCGGTAAAGGTTGTAAATCAATTATTAAAAAAGGGTTATAAAGTTTTTTGGCTGAACAAATGTTTTAATAGTGAAAACAATAAATTTAGCCCCGGAACATTTTATATAAGCTATAAACGGGAATTGGAAAATGAATTAAAAAAAGCCGCTACCGAATTAGGGGTAAGTTTTCTTGCTACCGATAAAATACCTAAAAGCATTAATCAAATAAAAAAACCACGCATTGCTCTTTGGGATAGATATGGCGGTTCGATTTCCTCCGGATGGATTAGGTGGTTATTGGAACAATATAGTTTTGATTTTGAGTTGGTTTTTCCAAAAACTTTGGATAAAACCAATTTAAATGAACAATTTGATGTTTTGATTTTACCTAAAGGTGCTATTCCCAAATTAAATGGCAAGTCTAAAAACAGATATTCAAAATATTCTGATTTAAACAAATCAGAAAATATTCCTGAAAAATACAGATATAAATTGGGAAGGATTTCTAAAAAAACTATTGCTAACTTGAAAAGATTTGTTGAAAACGGAGGTACTATTATTGCTTTGCAAACTTCAGTTAACATTGCCAAGTATTTTAATTTACCACTTAAAAATCATTTGGTTAATATAAACGGTGAGCCTCTTAAACAGGATGAATTTTTTATTCCTTCTTCAATTCTAAAATTAAAAATCAACAATTCATTGCCAATAGCTTACGGATTAGATTCACATGTAAATATTATGTTTAATCGTTCTGCTGTTTTTAGAACCGGACCTAATGCCGAAAAACAAGGGATTCAAATAATCGGGATTTTCGATTCGGACACACCTTTGCTTAGTGGTTGGGCTTGGGGAGAAAATCAACTTTACGGCGGAACACCTGCACTTAAAGTTGCTATCGGGAAAGGCAATCTTTATTTATTTAGCCCGAATATTATTTCAAGAACACAATCGCACGGTACTTTCAAATTTTTGTTTAATGGAATTTATTTAAGTACTTTAAGAAAATAAAATATAAAAAAAGGCATCGAAAGATGCCTTTAAATAAAGTATTTTATTTAACTCAAAAACCTAATTTATGCATATCTTGAATTAACCCTTTCACAGCATTTACGGAATTTTGAAAAGCTGATTTCTCGTTTTCATTAAGTGATAATTCAATAATTCTTTCAACCCCATTAGCACCTAACACAACCGGAACACCAACGTAATAACCATCTACCCCAAACTCGCCATTCAAATAAGCAGAAACAGGCAGAACTCTTTTTTGATCTTTCAAGATTGCCTCGGCCATGGTAATAGCTGAAGCAGCCGGAGAATAAAAGGCTGATCCGGTTTTTAATAATTTAACTATTTCACCTCCGGCCAACTTAGTGCGTTCCACCATTGCATCCATTACTTCTTTTGCTTTTTGTTTATCATTGTATTTTCTTTCAAGCATTTCCATAACAGGAACACCATTTACGTTTGCATAACGAACAAGAGGAACCATTGTATCGCCATGCCCGCCAAGCACCATTGCGTTTACATCCTTAACTGAAACCTCAAGCTCCCAAGCAATAAAAGATGAAAATCTGGAACTATCCAAAACTCCGGCTTGCCCCATAACCCTGTTAACGGGAAATCCTGAAACTTTTTGAAATAAAGTTACCATTGCATCAAGTGGATTTGATATTACAATTACATAAGCATTTGGTGCATTTTCCTTCACGCCTTTTGCAACCGAAGTCATAATTTTTGCGTTGGTTGCTAAAAGATTATCCCGACTCATACCGGGTTTACGAGGAAATCCGGCGGTGATAATTATAACATCCGAATCCTTAATTCCGGAATAATCATTTGTGCCGGAAAGATGCACATCAAGTCCGTCAATTCGTGAAGCTTCGGCAATATCTAAAGTTTTACCTTGGGGTAAGTCTTCAACAATATCAAACAAAACAACATCGGCCAATTCGCGCAACCCGGCAATCTGAGCAAGTACGCCACCAATTTGTCCACCACCAATCAAAGCCATTTTTTTTCTTGCCATACAACATCCTCTCTGTTTAGCAACTCGTAAGATTAATTATTCAAAGAAACATAAAAAACCAAATAATCAATAAAATAAAACTTCATATTATATTTTCAAAATCAGGATGGTTTCTGTACCTGTTTCTGTGAAGTTGAATTTTAAATCATCGAGAAAAGTTCTCATTATATGAATACCACGTCCACTTTCTTTTAAAATATTTTCAGGTATAGTTGGATCGGGAACTATTTTCGGGTCAAACCCTTTTCCTTCATCTTTAAATATAATTCTTAATTCATCTTTGCAAATTTTAACGGTAATAACAACCGACTTGTTGTCGTCAAATTTATTTCCGTGAATTATGCAATTGGAAGCAGCTTCAGCAACGGCCAGAGATAAACTATCGATTTTTTCTTTCGGAAGATTCAGATTTTTAATCTTCTCTAAAACAAAGTCTTCAACCTGAGGAAGAAATTCGGGAGAGCTTTTTATTTTTAAAATAAATTCATTTTCCAATAATAAATATCCTAATTTATACGATTTCCGAATTTTATAAAAATACTATAGAAAATAATTTAATTCAAGAGCAAGGTTTGCATTCTTATTTTCGGCAGAAGTTGTTCTTTTTATAAATTCATACCAACCTGTAAAAGCAAACAACAACTTATCGGTCGATGTAAAGGATAAATCAACAATAGGCCCAATGCTTGTATATTGAGTATTAAGAGTCTTTTCATTGTTCGAATATTTGAAAGTAGTAAGCGAAAAATATCTTACACCGAAAGAAAAATTAAATCTTGGAAATTTTTTTATTATCATTGGCTGTAAATAAATTTCACTAACATATCGTATCGGTTTACCTGAAAATTGTTGCCAATTAAAATCTCCCTGTTCAGAAAATTTTGCCGTGCCGATAAATGATATACTCCAATCCGGATTAATTCTAAACAGAGTGGAATCGTTTAAGGCCAATTGTCTGTAAGAAAAGCTTTTGTAATTTGGATTTAACTTCTCAAAGTCGTAGGAAGTATAATTTGCGGAAACTTCAAATTTATTTTTACTACTTAGGTTTTTACCTTTATAATTTGCTCCTGTGGTAATTTTAAATATTCTTCTTTGATTATTATTAGAACTTTTTTCGGCAAAAATATAAACAACATGGTTATAGCTACCCTCGAAATTTACGAACGCTATTAAATACGGATTAAATATGTGCTCGTAATTTAATTTTAATGTTGAAAGAATTTCATCTCTATCGTCAAAATTCTCATTACTCGGCGTATCATATTTTAGTTTTCGGTGAAATGTATTTATTGAAATTCTATTTTTATTATCAATTTTGTAAACTGCATTTAAGTACATTGTGAAAATATCCGCCTTATTATTTTTTCTTTTTTCAATTTCTTCAGCGGATATTTTTTGTATTTCACTATAGGTTGCAAGGTTTCCTATACTATGGTTTTCTTCTCTACTGCTATATTGAAAATGAATTTGTGATAAGAAATTTTTTGTTAAATAAATACTCCCGATAGAAAAATTCATTTTAAATTCATCAATCATATTATCTAAAAACGATGATTGCTTGCTTAATAATTGCTTATTTAAGATAGAAAATCTAGAATTTCTTTCAATGTTACGCCAGTCTATTTTCCCTTTTATTTCCAGGGTTAAATTATCAATCCCGGGTTTATATGTTAAATTATTTTCCAAATAATAATTTGTTTCGTTTCTGCTTTGAATGTTTTTCACAATGTCATAATTACTTTTTGATAAAGAATCTGCATCATAATAAAAATCTTTTCTATGTCTATTATAAAACAAGATGAATTCATTTTTATATGTTTCAGAATCGCTATTGGAAATAATTAATTCCGAATTTCGCATCAAATTTCTTCTGGGTAATACATCTTCATTTTGAAAATGCTGATTTAATTTAATATTAACATTTTCAATATTAATATTATTAATCTTTAAATCGGCACCGTATAAAAAGCCATTGTCTTTAATCTCTATTTGCTTGTTGGAACTAAACCCTGCAAAGGGTGAAAAAGATACTTTCTCCATAAAATTTGTGGATAAATACAAAAAAGCATTTGTAATAATTGAATTATTTAAACCTGTATTTCTGTTATCGGAAAAATAATAATTATTAAATCTGATTCCGGCCGTTATATTTTTATGTGCTTTGTATTCGGAAAAAAAGGAAAAATGATTTTCATCCTTAATACTTTTTATTGAATAATCCACCACAGTAGAATTGAATTTATCGAAAATCCCATAAGAGAAAGCACCAAGTTTATTGCGATAATTAAGTTTTGTGTAGGAATTAAACACGTTAATTTGCTTGCTAAATTTGTACTGTACAAAATTTGTTTGTAGTGTATTATTTTCCTCTTTCTGCAGTTGGTTTAAATTAATTTGCGAAAAAATCAGAGGATTAATAAAAAGCAAGCATATTATATTTAAAATTAATTTATGCAATTAGCTATTAATAGAATTAGATAGAAAGAAATTATTGATGAATAATTTTATAATTTTTAACTCCAAAATATATTTCCCGGGTAGCAGTTCTTAAAACGGTTGAAACCGGAACGGCAAGCAACATGCCAACAGCTCCCATAATTTGGCTTCCGGCAAGTATCAACAAAATTATAAGCAACGGATGCATGTCGGTTGATTTCGAAAAGAAGTTCGGTTGAATAAATCCATTGTCGAAAGTGTAAATTACAATAAATAAAATGATAATATAGGGTAACATTGAAAAATCACCGAACTGAACTACTGAAATTGTAATTGCGGGAATTCCTCCTATTAACGGCCCAAAAAAAGGAATTAAATGCCCTACTCCGGCAATTAAACCAATAATCAAGGCATTTTTAATTCCCAACAATGTTAGTCCCAACGCACTTAGAGTTGCAACAACAAGTGCATCTAAAATCCAAGCCCTAACATATCGGCCAAGTTGTTTGTTTATCGATTTTAAAACAGAATAAGACATTTCAAAATATTTATTAGGCATTAAATTTATTATCCCTTTCATAATATTGTTATTATCCTTTAGCAAAAAGAAAGTTATAAACGGAATAATTATAACCACTGAAAGAATCGAAAAAATACTGGATAAAATATTTGAAAGATTATTAATTGAATTAAAAAAAAGATTCGAAATTAATTCCCCTGCTTTTGCCGCTAAATTTTTAGTGTCTAAAAAAGGTATGTATGCTTTTAAATCCGATTCTATTTTTATAAATATTTTACTAACCGATTCTTGATTCAACGATTTTGCAAGAGTATTCATCTGATTTATAACCATGGGAATCAAATAAGAAAGTGTTAAAAAAATAAAAAAGCTGCCCAAGATAAAAACCAATATAACAGATGCAATGCGGCTAAGTCCTTGTTTTTCAAAAAAGATTATCACCGGATTTAAAATCATTCCCACAAGAACAGAAATAGCAAAAATAATAATTAAATCCAGAAGAAAATAAATCGAATATGCGATGGTTAAAATGGCAGTAAAAATACCGATATACTTAAAAATGCTTTTTGTGGTTTTATCAATTAAGGTCATCTAACTTCCGTATTTTTTTTCTTCCAATATTCCGAAATAATTTCAAATATTCAAATAATATAAAACAAAAGATTAAGAAAACGTAATAAATTCAAATTTTTCGGATTAATAATTATTCGGATTTTCATATCTTTGTTAGAACGATTTTTTTAACATTTTAATGAGAGACTAATGGCTGAAATTAAATTACTTGAAGAAATTAAACAAAAAGCAGCTGCAAAAAATAAAACAATTGTATTACCCGAATCACATGATGAAAGAGTAATTCGTGCTGCGGAAATATTGCAAACCAATAAAATTGCACAAGTAATTACTATAGGAAAAGAAGACGAAGTGTTAGCTTCTGCAAAAAACTTGGGAATTAATTTATCGGGCGTGCAAATTATAGAACCTGAAAAATCAGACAAATTTGAAGAATTTGTAAATCTATATTACGAAAAAAGAAAACATAAAGGAATGACAATTGAAAAGGCGCGCGAAATTATGAAATGGGATTTATTTTTTGGCGCAATGCTGGTAGATCAAAATATTGCCGATGGTTTTGTGGCCGGATCAACTGCTGCAACCGGAGATGTATTAAAAGCTTGCTTGCAATGTGTTGGAATGCCGGAAGGTTGTTCAATTGTTTCCAGTTTTTTTATTATGATTAAAAACGAAATTCCAATAGCATATTCAGATTGTGCCGTTGTTCCTAATCCCGATAAAAATCAATTGGCTGATATTGCGGTAACAACTGCCGCAAACTTCAAAAAATTAACCGGATTGGAACCAAAAGTTGCAATGCTTTCTTTTTCAACAAACGGAAGTGCAAAACATGAATTAGTTGACAAAGTTATTGAAGCTACAAAAATTGCAAAAGAAAAACGTCCCGATTTTTTAATTGACGGCGAAATGCAATTTGATGCCGCAACTGTTGACGCAATCGGAAAGAAAAAATTCCCCGACAGCAAAGTTGCCGGCCAAGCCAATGTTTTAATATTTCCTGATTTACAATCCGGAAACATTGGTTATAAAATTGCACAACGAGTTGGCGGCTGCGAAGCAGTTGGACCGGTTGTTCAAGGATTGAAAAAACCATTATTTGATTTAAGCCGTGGATGCAGTGTAGATGATATTGTTAACACAAGTGCAATTTCACTCTTAATGGCTGAATAAAATATTTTATCTTTTGTGCCCGAAATATCTTCGGGCTTTTTTTTACCTTTTAGTTATCTTTAGTTTAATTTATTTTTTACTGAAAATTATTTTGAGTCGGTTATGAAAATTTTAACAATTTCGTTTTTACTTCTTTTTATTGTTGCCTGTGTTGATTCGGCCGATGAGGTGGAATATGAAAATTCTTTACCCAATATCAGTAATATAACGGCAACTCCTGAAATAATTTTCCCCGACTCTCTTACCTTAATTCGAATTGCGGCATCCGACCCCGATAAACTGGATTCCCTGAGATACAGTTGGGACGCAGACGCGGGTGTGTTTATTAATAATGATTCCGATACAACCCACGCTTCAATATTTTGGAAAGCCCCACAAGCAGAAGGTAATTACAAAATTTTTGCCACGGTTTCCGATAAAGTTGGCTCTACAAAAGATACTTTAACCGTGTTTGTTACTAATACACCTTTTTATCCGATAACTCCAACATTGGTATCACCAAAAAATAATGCAATAAAAACTGCAAACAGTATTGATTTAACTTGGCAAACTTATTCTCCGAAGGGGAAAAAATTAACTTTCGATATTTATTTCGGCAAAACTCCTTCGCTTGTAAAAATTGATTCGAATTTAAACAATTTATACTATACAATTTCAAACTTAAAATATTCTACTAATTATAATTGGAAAATTATTGCCAAATATGACGAAACACATGTAACCGAATCCGAAATTTTCACTTTTACAACCCGTGATTTGGCTTCCGGCACACTTACCACAGATTTTGTAAGTGTTAGTTCCGGTAAATTTTATAGCCCCTATATTGACACTAACAGCTCCATTGTAAATTACAATTTCCAAATTATGAAATATGAAGTTACTACAAAACAATACATAGATTTTTTAAACAGCCTAATTACTACGGATTCTCTTTCAGTTGACCAAAATTTCGTAAAAGGATTTTATGATGGAAACTCTGAACTATTATCCGGCTACTATGTTTTTTTGCAATTGGATTCAACAACAGGAATCACATATTCAAACAAAACCTTTCAGACCAATAAACCTGATTTACCCATTTCCGGAGTAAGTTGGATTGGAGCAGACGCATTTGCAAAATATTATAATTTAACTTTACCCACTTTCGAAGAATGGATTAGAGCAGCTCAAGGAAATTCAAAATTTGCATATCCTTTAACCGATACACTTAAAATTGCGATGGCAAATTTTTCTGATTCTTTGGATACTGATAATGATGGTAAATTTGATTACTACGGTAGCATTGCAGATGGAAAATTACCTGTAGGTTCATATAA
>CAZCBD010000105.1:0-9993 GCA_964496755.1 uncultured Melioribacteraceae bacterium | reverse complement strand
TCAATGTTTATAAGTGCTACCTAACAATCGCTTCAAGTTGACAGCGTATACGCTTTGATCGTTTGAATAAATTTTTGGCTTTGGACTAACGCGTATTTGTATTTGTTAAAAGTAGTACTGTAATTAAAATTTTGTTAATAAATTTGGCTGAGTCTTAAAATGAAGCTTTCTCGTTCTTGGCTGCAACTTAAGCTCGGACCGTTATGTACTCAAAAAATAATTTGCATAGGATTAACATAATGTGTATATTTTTACTATTATTACACATCATATAAAGAGGTAAAAATGAGAACTAATATTGTAATTGATGATAAGTTAATGAATCTTGCTCTTAAATTAACTGGCTTAAAAACTAAAAAAGAAGTTGTTGAAGAAGGATTAAAAACATTAATTAGCATCAAAAAACAAGCTAAATTAAAATCACTTCGTGGGAAATTAAAGTGGGACGGTGATATTGAAAAAATGAGAATGGATTAATGATATTTTTAGACACCACTGTACTCATTGATTATTTTAACGGTAAAAATAATTGGCAAGTTGAAGTTTTAGACTCAATGCTTGGGAAAGAACTTGTTGTTATTGGTGATTATGTTTTAACTGAAGTTCTACAAGGATTTAGAAGTGAAAAAGAATTCCAAAAAGCAAAAACAATTCTCCTATCATTTCCTTGCTTTGATATTGGAGGCAAAGAAATAGCAATTCAAAGTGCTAAGAACTATCGCTTTTTAAGGAAAAAAGGTATTACTGTTAGAAAAACAATTGACACTATGATTGCAACCTTTTGCATTCAAAACAAATTTACATTATTACATAATGATAGAGACTTTGATCCATTTAATAAATTTCTTAATCTAAAGGTATATAATAAATAAAAACCGCACATAACCAGCCGCTCAACCCGACCGCGTTTTCGCTTCAGTTATTTTGGTTTACTTTAGTTCGTATTTACGTATTCTTATTTTTATTTGGGTTTGGCAAATAGATCAAACTCGCCAAAAGATATGGCGGGCAAATTATAAATTAAATTTGGTGTTGCACAAAATTATTGGTGCTTTTCGGAGCGGATAGCTTAATCGCAACGCCGTTTATGGATTTATTTTTATATTGCATCAGACCATTATATGGATTATATTATAGTCTATCAAAAAGAAAGGTATTAAAATGAAATATAGTGAATCAATAAAACCAATTAGTTATCTAAAAGCTCATGCCTCAAAATTAATTAAAGATGTAGCTAACAATCAGAGAACTTTAGTTATAACTCACAATGGTGAAGCCAAGGTTGTCCTTCAAGATGTAAAAGTTTTTGAAAAAACTCAAGAAAGCATTGCTCTCTTAAAAATCCTTGCGTTAAGTGGAAAAGAAATCAAACTTGGCAAATATAAACCACTTCAAACATCCGTAAAAAATATGAAAACAAAAATTAATAAATTCAAACGTGAACAAAATGAAGTTCAAAGTTAATATAATAAAATCAGCAGAAGATGATTTACTTGAAATTTATAAATATATCTATTTTAACGATTGTGAAGAAAACGCAGATAAAATATATTCGAAGTTAATTGAGAAAATATCATCTCTCCAAGAATTTTCGAATCGAGGACATATCCCATCAGAACTAAAATTATTAAGCATAGAAGATTTTTTAGAAATATATTACAAACCATTTAGAATTATTTATCAAGTAATTGAAAAAGTAGTTTTTGTGCATGCAGTATTAGACGGAAGACGAGATATGCAGAAATTATTAGAAGAAAGATTAATGCGAGAATAATATAGAGCCATATAACCCAAATCAACTTGACCGCATTACTCACGCGGGTTTTATATTAGTTTTAAGTTTGGTTTGCTAACTCGGCTTCCCGTTAGATTGGGAGCTGTGTAATGTAAATTTAGTTGCTGTGCTTACCTAAAGGAAAAATAAACACTGCTCTTTAAAAGTTGCTTACTTGTCATCGCACTTTTGGGCGAACGGGTTATTTGTGCAACACCGTTATGTGTTATTTAGCATTGACAATGTCGTAATATAGAGCTATATTCTGTATGTTTTTACGTCATTATTATAAGGTTCTAAAATGAAAAATATTTCAATATCTAATGATATAATTCCAGTTGGTCAATTTAAAGCTAGTCTTGCTAAATATCTTAAGGATATTCAAGTTAATAAAAATTCTCTTATTATTACTCAAAATGGAAAACCAGCCGGAGTTTTAATCTCCCCAAAAGAATTTGATAAACTTAGAGAAACCAAATTATTTATAGATGCTATTTCACGTGGATTATCTGACTCTGAACAAGGGAATCTTCTTACTACAAATCAATTAAAAAATCAGTTAAAAAAACGTAGAGCTACAAAAGCATTATGAAGATTAAATGGACAAAAGAAGCTCTTTTCAATATTCAAGAAATTGAAGATTACATTTCTCAAGATAATCCAACTGCCGCTTTTAAATTTACTGACAAACTAATTTCTCTTGTTGAAGCCCTTGTACTTTGCCCTAAAAAAGGTAGGGTTGTTCCAGAACTTTCTTTTGAACAAATTAGAGAACTAATTTATAAAAATTATAGAATTGTTTATCTAGTTAAGAAAAATTCCATTGAAGTGTTGACTGTATTCGAAGGTCACAAATTATTAGATAAAGAATATATCGTTAAGGCAAAAAGTAATTAACATATAACCAGCAAATCAACTTGACCGCATTACTCACGCGGGTTTTATATTAGTTTTAAGTTTGGTTTGCTAACTCGGCTTCCCGTTAGATTGGGAGCTGTGTAATGTAAATTTAGTTGCTGTGCTTACCTAAAGGAAAAATAAACACTGCTTTTTAAAAATAAATATTCGTTGTTAGCTTAGTATCGTACTTCGAGGCGGACGCCTTATTTGCAACGCCGTTAGGCTGAAAACAACCGGTTTAGATAAACTTAAAAAATAGGAAATTTATGATACAAATTGAAAGGGAAATTGAGCTTAAGTGTTCAAAGATAAGATTGAAAAAGCCCTACTAAATTTTAATGAAGTATATCCAAAATACAGCCCAAACGAACATATAAAGTGTGAATATATCAGAGGCAACTTACTTACTGAAAACTCAATACTTTACTTCGAGGAATTTATAGCTGATAAAAAGCAGCAAATAAAATATAAAGTAGTTAAAATTAAAGATCAGAATGATGTTAAAGTTATCCATCTCAAAGCATTATTTCCTCGGTCCATTTTCAATATAACAGCAAGGTTTAATTAACGACTAAAAACGGCAAAGTTGAGTTCGAAAGAAGACTAACACTTGGTACTGAAATCTTCTTTTTAGGATTTATTCTAGATAAACTTACTTTTCTTTTAGGAAAGAAGTATATAGATGATATTAAAGCACACGAACAAAAAGATTTATCAGAATTAAAACAATATCTTGAGACTGAATTTGCATAAACTTACGATAAGCCTAACCAGCTTAGCCGCATGCTGTTGGATACCTTTATTTCATATTTTTATTTAAAACATTATCAGTGGCATTTATCATAAAAATTTTAGATATTGCAATAAAAAAGTTAACGTAAACATTTTTGAAAGATCTTACCCTTTGTACAGAAAGGTGATAGATGAATTTGATGAGAATAGCAATATATACGCGCTTTTTATTTGTAAGTAAACCGGATAAAAGTTTATGGAAAACTATTGAAAGTATCAAAATTGCTAATTAAAAAATTAGAATTAATTTTTAACTAAAAGAGATTTTAATATGAAAAATTTAAAAATATTTTTTTTGATTTTGATGTTATTTCAAGCTTGTGATAAAAATCAAAACAAGAATGTAAGTTTGCATGAATTTAGTTTCGATTCCAGAAACTTTTATTTAGATAATAAACCCTTTCAAATAATTGCAGGAGAAATGCACTATTCAAGAATACCGAAAATTTACTGGAGACATCGCATTCGAATGGCAAAAGCAATGGGGTGCAATACTATTGCAACTTATGTATTTTGGAATTTTCACGAAATAGAAAAAGGTGAATTTGATTTTAGAACCGAAAACAAAGATCTGAAAAAATTTATACAAATAGTTCAAGAAGAAGGAATGTATCTTCTGTTTCGTCCTGGGCCGTATAGTTGCGGTGAATGGGATTTGGGCGGAATACCGCCGTATTTATTGAGTATTCCCGATATTAAGCTTAGATGTATGGATGAAAGATATATCTCTTCCGTAAAAAGCTACATTAATCATATAGCAAAAATTATAAGACCATATCAAATTACAAAAGGTGGTCCAATAATCTTACTCCAAATAGAAAACGAATATGGCAGTTTTGGAAACGATAGAAATTATTTGGTTGAAATAAAAAAAATGTGGGAAAATAATGGTATTAATATACCATTTTATACCGCTGATGGCGGAACACCTTATATGCTTGAGGCTGGTAGTGTGAAAGGGTGCGCTGTTGGATTGGATTCCGGTTCAAAAGAGAAATACTACGAATTAGCTCGTAAAATTAATCCGGGAGTTCCTGTATTCAGTAGCGAAACTTATCCGGGGTGGCTTACTCATTGGCGTGAAGAATGGCAACGTCCTGATACTACTGATTTGTTAAATGAGGTTAAATTTATTTTAGATAATAATTACTCAATTAATTTTTATATGCTGCATGGTGGTACTAACTTTGGATTCACTGCCGGAGCTAATTCCGGCGGTTTTGGTTATCAACCTGATGTTACAAGTTATGATTATGATGCTCCTATTATGGAAAATGGAAATCCGAGAGAAAAATATTTTTCGCTTCGAAAATTAATTCAAAAATATTCAAAATTAAAATTGCCCGATTTACCTGAACCAATTGAAATGATTGAAATTCCTGAAATTAAAATGGAAAAATTTACATCTGTTTGGGATAACTTGCCTAAAGCAATAAAATCAGTGCAACCGAAGCCTTTTGAATATTATAACCATTATCAGGGACTTGTTTTGTATAAGACAAAATTAGTTGGAAGAAAAAACGGCAAACTGAAAATTACTGATCTCCATGATTTTGCTACTGTTTTTATTGACGGTGAATTTATAGGGACAATTGATAGAAGCAAAGGTGAAAATTCAATTATAATTCCGAAAACAAATACCCAATATCCCTCCCTTGAAATATTGGTTGAAGCAATGGGACGCATAAATTTTGGGCAGGAATTGATTGATAGAAAGGGTATTACCGATAGGGTTACTTTAAATGGAATGACTTTAATGAATTGGGAAGTTTATAAACTGCCGTTGGATTCAAAGTATATTTCAAGTTTAAATAAAAAATCGAAAGTTGGTAAAGCAAGCACCAAAAAAGGAATTTTTTACAAAGGTACTTTTAAATTGGATAAGGTTAATGGTGATACTTATTTTGATATGACAAAATACAAAAAAGGTATTGTTTGGATTAATGGTCATAATTTAGGGCGCTATTGGGAAATCGGCCCGCAGCATTCACTATATTGTCCGAAATCATGGCTCAAAAAAGGTGTTAATGAGATTCTGATTTTTGATTTATTGCAACAAGAAGCCGTATCCGTTAAAGGCATTAAAGAACTAATCTGATCTTTGAAAGCATAATAAGCATCTTTAACTGAGAATTAAAATGAAAAAGATCAAGGATTTATTTTTATACTTTAAGATTAAAATATTTAATGTTTTACAAATCACCTGTTTAGTTTTATTCGCGAAGGAGATTGAAAATTAATTTATAATTATGAAAATCAAGAAGTTAAATTATTTAACTTTAAAGATGATATTGGGAAACCAGAAATATGATGAAATCCAATTATGATATTGCGAAGAAACTTTGCAGTAATCTGAGAAAATATTTAATTAATGTGAAAGCTCAGACACCAATTGACAGAGAAACCAATTTGCCTGTACCGCTACCACATTTATGATGCTGCGAAAAAGATTAAATACCTTATTAGTAAAACCTAGTGGTGCAAATTGCAATTTAAATTGTGATTATTGTTTCTATTTGGAAAAGGAAAATTTGTTTCGCGGTCAAACCTTTAGAATGTCTGATGACATATTAAAGGAAATAATAACACAAGCAATGGAACAATCCGGACAGGAAATCAATTTTCTTTGGCAAGGAGGCGAACCGACATTGATGGGGTTGGATTTTTTTAAAAAAATTGTCGTTCTGCAAAAAGAATTTGGTAAAGGGAAAATAATTGCGAATGGATTTCAGACAAACGGTGTTTTATTAAATAATGAATGGGCAAGATTTCTGTACGAACAAAAATTTTTAGTAGGTCTTTCTTTAGACGGGCCGAAACACATTCACGATTTTTATCGAAAAAACAAAAATGGAAAAGGAAGCTGGGTGGGGGTTTACAATAATTATTTTGAACTTAAAAAAAATAAGGTTGAAGTAAATATTCTGGCTACTGTTAATAATTATTCTGCACATTATCCCCGTGAAATTTATTCTTTTTTTAAAAACATGAATGTTGATTTTATTCAGTTTATTCCGATTTTTGAAAAAGAAGGCGATAAACTTGAACCCTTTTCCGTTTTGCCTGAAGATTATGGAAATTTTTTGGTAAAAATATGGGAGTTGTGGTTAGCGGATTTTAATCGTGGAAAAGCGCCTAATATTAGAACCTTTGAAGCTATTTTTGCAAATTATTTGGGCTTACCTTCTTCGGAATGTACTTTTGCAAATGAGTGTGGAAATTATTTAGTGGTTGAACATAATGGCGATGTATTTTCATGTGATTATTTTGTTCAACCTGAAACTAAATTAGGTAATATTCAAACCCATTCTTTGGATGAAATGTTAAACTCTGCTAAACAAAAGGAATTTGGATTAAGAAAGAGAAAAAAGAATTCTGATTGTAGTGCATGCAAATATTATAAATTTTGTTACGGAGGATGTCCAAAGTACAGGTTTAGTAAAAACGGCGAAAGTTTCAATTACCATTGTAATGCCTATAAAATCTTTTTTGATAAAGCTCATTCGTTTTTTCTGAAAATGAGTGAGGAATGGAAAATTAAAAATATTAGAGAGAAAAAATGAAAAACAAAAAATCATTAAAGCTTAAAATATTAATAGTTGTAATAATTATTTTAATACTATCTGCAAATTGTAGTAAAAATAAAATTAAACCTAAAAAGCCAAATGTAATTTATATCCTTGCCGATGATTTGGGCTACGCAGAACTTGGTTGCTATGGACAAGAAAAAATAAAAACACCAAACATTGATAAACTTGCCGAAGATGGAATAAAGTTTACGAATCATTATTCAGGTAGTGCTGTTAGCGCTCCTTCCCGATGTAGTTTGCTAAGCGGTATGCATCAAGGGCATGCCTACATTAGAGGAAATGCTGAAGTGGGCGAATGGTATGATTATACGGGGCAGGAACCAATTCCCGACTCACTATTTACAATTGCTGAATTATTTAAACAACAAGGTTATAAAACCGCTGCAATAGGAAAATGGGGATTGGGTAATTTTGGTGAAGGTCATCCGAATAATCAAGGATTTGATTATTTCTATGGATATTTGTGTCAGCGACAAGCCCATAATTACTTTCCTACTTATTTGTGGGAAAACACTACGAGAGATTCTTTGCGGAATAAAGATTTTAAACCTCACTATAAACTAACCTCCGGAATTACTGAGCCCGATAATTACAAACGATTCTTAGGGAACGAGTGGGCACCTGAAAAAATGAAAGAGAAAACACTCGAGTTTATTAAAAAAAATAGAGATAACTCTTTTTTCCTTTATCTACCTACCCCGCTTCCTCATTTAGCTTTGCAAATTCCGGATAGTATCCGTGAGTCTTTCAATTATAATTTTCAGGATAAACCATATATTGGTGATAAAGGGTATACCCCGAATTTTACCCCGCGTGAATCATATGCCGCTATGATTAGTTATTTGGATTACTATGTTGGTGAAGTTGTAAAAGCATTAAAAAAATATGGTTTGGAAGAAAATACTTTAATTATTTTTTCAAGTGATAACGGCACATCTTATGTGGGGGGTGTTGATTATAAATTCTTTAAAAGTGTTGGCAATTTGAAAGGATTAAAAGGTGAACTTTATGAGGGAGGAATAAAAGTTCCTTTTATTGCCAAATGGCCGGGGCATATCAAAGCAGGGAAAACTTCGGATTTGATTTCAGCCTTTTGGGATATGTTTCCAACATTTGAAGAATTACTTGATACTGAAACTAATATTAGAACGGATGGTATTTCATTATTACCGGAATTATTAGATAACAAAAGCAAACAGCAAAAACATAAATTTTTATATTGGGAATTTCATGAACGAGATGGTGGGGTTCAAGCTGTTAGAATTGGTAAATGGAAAGCAATTAGAAAGAATGCGCATAATGATAATAAAAGTCATATAGAATTATATGATTTACTTTCAGATCCCGGCGAAAGTATTGATTTGTCAGGTAAAAATCCCAATATTATTAGAAAGGTAAAATCAATATTCCGTGCTGAACACAAGCCATCGGCAATTAAGAATTGGAAATTTCCATTGAAGAGGTAATAAAAAACCGCTTCGAGAGAAGCGGTTTAAACTTTTATCCCAGATAAACTTTTAGATTTTTACTTCTTGATGCATGTCTTAAGCGGATTAAAGCTTTTTCTTTAATTTGACGCACACGCTCTCTGGTTAAATTAAATTTTTCTCCAATTTCTTCCAAAGTATGCGAATGTTCTTCATTAAGGCCAAATGACAATCTTATCACTTGTGCTTCTCTTTCGGTTAAGCTTGAAAGAGCATTTTCAATTTCGCCTTTAAGAGAATCGTCCATCAGAGTGTGATCCGGAGCAGGATTCGATTCATTTGGCATAACATCAAGCAAGCTGTTTTTATTGTCGTCACCATTTGCAAATGGTGCATCTACTGAAATATGTCGCCCTGCAATTTGCTGTGCATAGGCAACTTCTTCAACATCCATATCAAGCTCTTTGGCTATTTCTTCGATGTTGGGTGCTCTTTCATATTCTTGTTCCAGATTACTGGCAACTTTACCGATTTTGGTTAATGCACCAACTCGATTTAAAGGTAGCCTTACCATTCTTGATTGGTCAGCTATTGCTTGCATAATAGATTGTCTAATCCACCAAACTGCATAAGAGATGAATTTAAATCCACGAGTTTCGTCGAATCTTTGTGCAGCTTTAATCAATCCCAAATTACCTTCATTAATTAAATCGCCGAGAGATAATCCTTTGTTTTGATATTGTTTTGCAACAGAAACCACAAATCTTAAATTAGCTTTTACAAGCTTATCCAAAGCAGCTTTATTACCGCTTTTTATAAGTTCGGCTAATCTGATTTCTTCATTGGCATCAATTAAATCAACTTTACCAATTTCTTGTAAATACTTATCTAAAGATTGACTTTCGCGGTTTGTAAATTGTTTAGTTATTTTCAATTTAACTCCAACCCTTATAATTTAACATTGTATCTACAAATTATAATGTAACTTGTTCCCGGATACTTTTTGTATTTATAATAGAATTACAAAAATACATAATATTTGTATTAATTAAAAGAAATTTATTATTAATAGTATATAATACTATCGCTATTTATGATAACTATTTCAGAAAAAAGATTCAGTCATTTTCAAATGGGTATCCTTTTTTATATGAAATCTCAAGATCTTCAACATTTTCAATTTTTTCATCTTCCCAATCATATTTTTTTTCAGGAAAATTCAATTTAAAAATTAAGGAAGCAAAAAGTCCTGAAATAGCACCCGCAATATGTGACTCCCATGAAATTGATAAATCCTTCGGAAACAATCCAAACAGGAGACCATTGTATATTAACAGCAAAATAAAGGTGAATAATGAAGCTGCAGATTTTTTTTGAAAAATTCCCGAAAAGAAAAAATATGATGCAATTCCATAGACTAATCCGCTTGCACCTAAATGAAAAGCCGGTCGTGCAAAAAACCATACTATTATTCCGGTGGTGAACACTAAAAATAAAATGATTTTTTTTG
>CAZCBD010000104.1:6862-10017 GCA_964496755.1 uncultured Melioribacteraceae bacterium | reverse complement strand
CTTCCGCCTGGAAAGTATAATCCTATTATTTATAACAACCCTGGGAACAAAATTAATTTCAGGTTTCGGTTGTTCATTTTTTTTAGTTTGATTGGCAATATTTTCTTTATCTGTCTTTCCTTTATCTGTTTCTTCTTTATTTGTATTTTCACTTTTAATATTATCGTTCTCAATATTTTCGGCTTCCGATTTTTGTTTTTCAGAATGAATTGTTTTTTCATAAACCTCATCCGAAAATACTTCCGGAATATGGATGCTAAAATTGGACGGAGTAGTAAACTTTGAAAGCAATTGATAAAGAGGAGGGCGCATTTGAGGATTCAAAAACCCAAGATCAACAGGATAAACATAATTATCTGATACAATATCTCTGATTATCAATTCGTCATTATATTCAGGATGAGGTTCAACAACTAACTGTGTTGTTGAAATTGTCTTTCCTGCAAAACCGCTTTCACCAATCGGATAACTAATTTCATTTTCCATTAAAGGAGGATGCAAATTTGCATTGAAGTTTGCATCACCACAAATTTCAGCAATTATTTTATCACTAAGTTTCGAGTTTTCAGCAATTATCTCCTTTTGTTCTTCCCCATCAAACAGGTAGATAAACCGCGAAAAATACTTTCCGTATCCATTTAAATAATTTCCATTCGGAACTATTAAATGTAATAACTCGGTATTGTCTTCAGAAAACACAGCTTGTGCAAATACTGATGCCGAAGAGCATTCTCTATTTCTATTTTTAATTTTAATTAATTCATCGTTAAATTCTTTTAAGCTTATATTAATTTCATCGGCATTTTTGTTCTGTTTCCATTTCTCTAAAATCAGTTTTGTTAATTTATTGTGAAACCGGTCTAATTCTTCAATACTTTTTAGGTTAAAAGGATTGCTGAAATTATATTTTTTTAATTCATCGTTTTTAATGCCCCGCTGAATCATGCTTTGCTTTTCCAAATGCTTTTTAAAATGTTCCCTATAATAATCTTCATAGAATTTCAATAACGGAACCGGCTGTTGTGATTTATAGTAATCATCAAAAAACTTTTTCATTGTAAGTTTTTCTCTTCGGGGCCAACTATAATTATGAGTTAGCGTAATAAATTCGGATAAATCCTTTAATATTAAACTAATCTTAGATTCGTTTAATTCTAATTTTGACAAAGCAATTGCATCTTCATATAAAGGCAATTCCGATTTAAGTTTCAATTCAACTTTCATCTTGGAAAATGCATTTTCAATTTCCGATTTTATATTATCCAAAATAATTTCACGCTGTTCTACTTCCGAGTGAAAATATTTTTGAATCAACTCATTTACATTACTTAACATTTTGCATGTAATTTTTGCATGCTCATCGTTAATAGGTTTTAATATTTCAATTAATTTCAAATCCCAATCAACCGTCTGATCCGGTATTCCAATTTTAAAATGCAAAAAACCAATTTCTATTAACCTATCTATATAAGGAACAATTTCATCTACCTCAGCTTCAATTACTTCATTTGAAACTATAAAGCTTACTAATTCATCGTAATTAACTGCACCTTGTTTTTCAATATAATTCTTAATTAATTCTAACACCGGATTATTCGGTAACTTTTGAAAAACTTCTCTGTTATCAATTGAAGTAAGATATATTAAAGTTTCGTTTTCAAATCTAAAAGTAGGATTTAAAATCAAACTAAAATGTCTGTAAACTTCCGGTCTTTTTTTTAAATGTTCAATTAAACTGCCATAAATTCCTTTATTAATTAAAATATTACTTTTCTTAATTTCCGGATTGCCAATAAACTTTACCACCTTTTCCGATTTATTATTTTGTTTATTAATAATCCGTCCCGGAATTATTGAACAAAAAGTACCAAATGGAGTTGCTTTCATACCCATTCTTGAATAATATCTAAGCAATCCCCGTTCAACTTGTTCTACTTTTCTATCAAGCTTTTCATTTTTAATATATTTTTTTTGGCTATCAAATAACGATTTACTTGAAATTAATAATCCTTTCTGAAAATCTTCACATTGAATATTTTCTTTGAATTTTTGCCTGCTTTGCTGCATAAATAAAGCATATTCATTTTTAATAGAGACTTTTACTTTATTTTTTCTGTTTAGTAAAAATTCAAATCTTGTGAATTTTTCTTTATCCGTATCATCAATTAACTCAAAAAGTCTTGCCTTATTTTCTGCTGATAATGATTTGAGGTTAAAAATATTCCGTCTTGTTTTTAACAAACAATTTCTTTGGTTTTTAATATCTGTTTTTGAAATTAATTCAAAAAGTTTTCCCGACAAGTAATTCTTTAATTCATTTAATTCAGAAAAAACCTTGCTTAACTCATTCATTTGTTTAGATAATTTAACGGGAGTTAATTCTTCAATATAATCAGCCGGAACACCCGATACTCTACAAATGAATTTAGGGAATATTTTCCCATTATCAATCATTTACACTCCAATCATTATTTTAATAATGCTTAGTGCAAATTAATTGAACAATACAATTTTATCTACTATTGTGAATGATAGTTTTTGGGAAAATGTACCTACTACTTTGGTAGTTATAGTTTATTGCGAACTTTTTTTAATGCATAATTTACAACCTCGGCATATGAAGTTGCATTCAATTTTGCTTTTATATTTTTGCGATGAAAAGCAATTGTGTTAATAGAAACATTTAATTTATCGGCAATTTCTTTAGATGTGTATTTTTCCCCGATTAAAACTAGAATTTCCTCTTCCCTGGCTGTAAACTCCGGACCTTTTTCGGAATCGTCACAGCATATTTCGTCAAATTTATTTACAATATTTATAATTTCACTATCAGAAACTCCATTCATGTAATAGTAACCTCCTTGATTAACTTTTTTAATTGCATCAGCTATTATTTTTACGGAAGCACTTTTATGAATTAACCCTTTTGCGCCGGCTTTATAGGCTTTATATAATTCGATTTTCGAATCGCTTATTGAAAACAAAAGTACTTTTGCATTTGAATCACGTTTGGTAATTATTTCGGTTGCTCTAATTCCATCAATAATGGGCATATAAATATCCATCAAGACAACGTCCGGACTAACTTCAAAATACTTTTCCAAAAATTCTTCCCCATCTGCGGCTTGATCAATTATTTCAAACTCTTTTGAATC
>CAZCBD010000104.1:0-6852 GCA_964496755.1 uncultured Melioribacteraceae bacterium | reverse complement strand
ATCTCCCATAATATAAGTTATGCCCTCTAATTATTTCCAAATCATCTACCATCATTAATTTGATTTTATTACTTTTGTTCATTCTACACCCGTTCTACATCGTTATTTTTTACAAATATAAATTTAATCTTTAAAAAATTAAACAAAATATTTTTAAAAGCTTTTTTTAGTTTATTTAAATAACGAATTGTATATTTGTCTTTCACTAATGAAAACGATTAAATAAAAAAGGTTAAATGAAAAAGACTATTTCGTTTGAATGTAGAAAAATTGAATTGGATAATGGGTTAGAATTAATTTTACATCAAAACCACTCATTGCCTTTAGTTACAACAAATATTTGGTATAAAGTTGGCTCGGCAAACGAACAATTAGGAGCAACAGGCTTCGCTCATTTATTTGAACATATGATGTTTCAAGGCTCTGAAAATGTACCGAAAGAAATGCATTTCAAATATATTGAAGAAGCCGGCGGTTCACTAAACGGTTCAACAAGCTTTGATAGAACCAATTATTACGAAACCCTACCTTCAAATTATTTGGAATTAGCCCTTTGGCTTGAATCCGATAGAATGGGTTTTTTAATTCCGGCACTAACAGAAGAAAAACTGGAAAACCAAAAAGAAGTTGTAATGAACGAACGTCGTCAGAACTATGATAATCAACCCTACGGTTTAGCTTGGGAAATAATTTTCAAAAACATTTTTCCTACGGGACATCCGTATTCGTGGCCCACAATCGGATTTTTAGATGATATCAAAAAATTCGAACTAAATAGCGTTAAGAATTTTTTTGAAAAGTATTATGCACCCAATAACGCTTCTTTAGTAATTGCAGGCGATTTTGAATTCGATGAAACTATTAATCTGGTAAAAAAATATTTTGAATCAATTCCGCCCACCAATAAACTTGATTCAATTAACATTAAAAATTTTAAGCTTGATGAAAATAAACTTATTAATTACAAAGATAATGTATCGCTTGAAAGAATTTATTTTGCATTTAATACATGCCCTGCCTTTCATAACGACGATGCTTCTTTGGAAATGCTTGCCGACATACTAAGCGGAACCAAAAATTCTCCGCTATATAAAAAACTGGTTTTTGAAAAACAAATTGCCCTAGATGTGTCTTGCTTTCAATATTCGGGCAAATATGGCGGTTTATTCATTTTTGTAGCCACCATAAAACAAGGAGAAAATTCAAACGAAATCAAATCCGGTTTTTTTGAAGTAATGGATGAAATATATAAAAACGGTATTTCGTTGAAAGATTTTGAGCGCTCTAGAAATGGTATTGCCTCTTCTTTTGTTTATTCGTTACAAAATCTAAACACTGTTGCTAATTATTTAAACCATTATAATTTTTATTTGAACAAACCAAATTCATTCCAATATGACTTAAACCGATATCTGAATAATTCTGCTGCAAATATTAAAGAAGTAGCAAAAAAATATTTATCTGAAAATTATTTTGAACTTAAAATTATTCCGAGAGGGTAAATAATGACTGTTAACAGAAGTATTGTCCCCAACCCCGTTGGAGAAATTAAATTTCATTTACCAAACATTAACATTTATAAATTGGAAAATGGTGTTGAATTAATTTTTGTAAAAAAAACCGACTTACCAATTATTAAAATAAATGCCCTGTTTAATTGCGGAGCAAAATTTGACGGTAATAGAAACGGCTTAGCAGCTTTAACTTCCTTTTTAATAGATGAAGGAGCCGACGGATTATCAGCATTGGAAATTGATGATGAAATTGAACAATTGGGTTCCGCGATTGAAATTTCAACCAATCACGATTCATTTATTTTAGAATTAATTTCTATGAGTGATACTTTTTCACAATCTTTACAAATTTTAAGTAAAATAATAACTAACCCGAATTTCGACGAAAAGGATTTCCAAAGAGAAAAAAGTAAATTGGAAAATAGACTCAATCAATTAAAAGATGTAGCCGACTACCAAGCATCAAAATTTTTTAATAAAATCATCTTTGAAAATACGGAATACGGGCATCCCTCACTTGGAAATATTCAATCTCTTAACACTATTTGCAATTCTGACGTCAAGAAATTTTATAATAACCACTTTGGTAAAAATAATCTTACTTTGATTGCCGTTGGCAATATTGAAGATGATCATTTGCTTGATTTGTTAAACTCAACACTAGGTAAATGGGAAAAGGAAAGCAATCTTTTAACTTTCAACAGCAAAACTAAAACCACTTCAAAAAAACTTTATATTGTTAATAAAGAGGATGCGCCACAAAGTGAAATTAGAATCGGGCATATTTCATCGAACAGATACGACGGGAATTATTTTTCAAAACTTGTTGCAAACAATATTTTCGGCGGTCAATTTACCAGTAGAATAAATCTGAACCTACGTGAAAAAAGAGGAATAACCTATGGTGCATCATCAGCTTTTGTTTATAATAAAACGTTTGGCCAATTCTCGGTAGGAACTTCCGTTCAAGCCGAACATACTAAAATTGCCGTCACTGAAATCTTAGATGAGATGAAAAATTTTGATTCTTCAATCAAAGAATCTGAGGTTGAATTCGCAAAGTCTTATTTAACTAAAAGATATCCTTCAATGTTCGAAACTTTTTCCCAAATTGCTAAAAACATTACTTCGTTATCTCTTTTTGAGCTGGAAAATAGTTTTTTCAATACGTACTTAGAAAATCTTTCAAATGTTTCTTTAGCATCGGTTCAAAAAGCCGCAAACAAAAATATTCTCTTTGAAAGAGCACAAATTGTAATTGTGGGTAATTGCAAACTTTTAAAATCACAATTTAAGGATTGGGAAATAATTGAATTAACGATTTAATCTTTAATTGGATATTTGTTCCGGAAATACAAACTTAATTCCCTTTTTTCGGAATGTTCCTAACTTCTTTTTGAGTTTTAAAAACTTATTTGCAGTTAAAATAAAAATTCTGCCAACCGATAAATCGTTACTCTCGTAATGAAATTTTAAAATCGAAATAATTTCATCAATTGATTTGTTGAATAAAAGAATAAACTGATTAAAATAATTGAGTGTTATTTTATTTCTTTTAAACTCATTTTTTATAAAACTGAAAGTTGCGGAATTATATAAATTTGATTTTTTATCTACCAAGTAAATTTTAGCGGCCGAAAAGTTTTTTTTAATATTTTTAATGGAATTTTTCAGCAAAAGTTTCGGTAAATTATCGTTTAATTTAAAATCACTCTCCGTAAGATCATCATTTATTAAAACCGAATAAGCTTTTTTATTCCTGTTAATTTCACTAATAAATTCAGCACTTTCTTTTGAGGGTACCAATATAAGTGTAATCGGGAAAGGTGCCGATAACAATTCACTCTTATCGGAATTAGACAAATCAGCAAAATCCGAAATTAAAAATGATAATGTTATTTTTCTTCTTTGCAAATTTTTAGCATAATCTACCAATGCTTTAAATTTTAATTTATTATCTGCAAAGCCAAGTATTTCTGTTTTGCCATTTATTTTAAGCTCGGATATTTTAAATTTCAATTTCTGAGGATTAAATTTTAACACAAATGAATTTATAAACTCAGGAATATTTACATCTTTGGGTAATTTAACTTTATAATAACTTTTTAATGAATCGGAATACTTTTTCCCATTTTTCTTTTGAACCCATTTAGAGTTGATGCCATATTCATTTAAATGGAATAAAAAAACAGAATCAATTTGTGCAAAAGATAATCCATTTTTCGGTATATTTCTTTCTCTACTGCCAATTGAGATATTTAATATAAACAGCACAAATAAAATAGAGAGAAAAAAATAAATAATTTTCAATTTATCCATAAAACTACATTTTTAAATACAAAGGAATTCTTAGTCGCATATCAACAGCCATATTTTGACTTTTCTGTAAATACGTGTAATGCACCATTACATCAAGTAAAAACACAGATACGCCACCGGCAATATGAAAACCGAATTTTGAAGAATCATCAGCAAAATTCAATTTACCTGCCGAAAGTTTAAATTGGTTAAAAGTAGAAGAAAAATAGTAGCTGGCACCTGCTTCAATTATAGGCATAACAACAACAATATTTTTGACTATCGGTGGCAAATAAAAACGCACTCCGGCATCAAAACAAATTATGTTAGTTGAAATTGAAGAGAGCTCGGAAATTTTATAGTAATTCTGCAACCCTGGATAATGTTGATAACCGATCTTTCCGTAGAAAAAAACCGGAATGTAAAAATTATCGGTATATGAAACCCCTACATCAAAACCTATTCCCAGATTATGCGATTTAGCAAACTCACCAACAGGAATTCTCGGGCCAATTCCCAAACTTAAAAATAATCCTTTCGCTTCGCCGAATTTTATATTTTGCGCAGATATTTTTGAAGGCAAGGCAAGAAAAAAAACAATTAGTAAAATAAATTTTAGTTTCAATTTTTTCGTATTAATTTTTTATTATAAAATGTAATTTAAGTTACGAAGTTAAGCAATTAATATTTAACCTTAAATAAAAATAATCCTTTAGCCGAAACCGCTTTCCCGGCAACCGTTCTATCTTTTTTTTGTAAAATAAAATTCAATTGCTTTATCGGAAAATCTTTTTTTGACACTTCCAGCAAAGTTCCTAAGATTGCTCTTACCATTCCGTGCAAAAATCTATTTGCTTCAACGTAAAAATAAATCAATTCCTTTGTTTCCCAAAATCTTATTTCATAAATTTCACAAATCTTGTTTTTTACATCCGAATTCACTTTTGCAAAAGATGTAAAATCATGTTTGCCAATTAAAGCCGAAGCTATTTTATTAAGCTTAGCAACATTTATTTCTTGGTTAAATTTTATTCTGCTTGAATACTTTTCAAGAAACGGATTTTTATTTTTCGAAAAAATATAAATGTAATTGCGTTTTTTTGCATCGAATCTTGAATGAAATTCAGTATCAACTTCAAAAATACTTTTAACTGCAATATCTGAAGGTAAAATTGAATTTAATGAATATTTAAATTTAGACAAATCAATTTCTTTTTCAGTTTTAAAATTTGCAATCTGCCCAAGTGCATGTACGCCGGAATCCGTTCTGCCCGAACCAATTAAATTCACCTCTTCTTTTAAAATCGTTTCTATGGCCGATTTTATTTTTGCTTGTACCGTAACAGCATTTTTTTGGATTTGCCACCCATGATAATTTGTGCCGTCATACGATATTTCAAGTTTGTAATTTTTCATTTGTAAAAATATTTTGTAATCACAAATTTATAATATATTTTTCGATTTACTAAAAATAAAAGTGAGAAAATGAAAAATTCAGCTGATTTATCGGTCAAATATTATTCGGAACATTTTAATTGTGCAGAATCCGTTTTAAAAGCAGTTACGGAAAAATTAAATATCACCAATGATGCAATTCCGCAAATTGCAACGGGATTTGGTGGTGGCATGGCAAATACTAATGGCAGATGTGGTGCATTGGTAGGCGGAATATTAGCAATTAATTTTGCGTTGGGAAGAAAATCAAATGCCGAATCTAATCTTAGCTGCAATGAAGCGGTTTCTAAGTTAATTTATGAATTTCAGAAAAAATTTAATGTTTTAAATTGCAATGATTTAACCGGTTGTAACTTATCTACTGAAACCGGTAAAGAGGATTTTAAAAAGCCGGAACGAAGAACCGCTTGTTTCGAATTTGTAAAATTCACCGCCGCAATTACTGAAAAACTGTTGCTATCCGAATGAACATTATAATTCTAAAAAAAGAAGAGGAAATCAAAAAATTTCATTTTCTGATAAATGACAATAGAGTTAAACATATTAGAGAAATTTTAAAACTTAATTCCGGAAGTAGTGTTGAAGTCGGTTTATTAAACGGACCCAAAGGTATTGCCAAAATTTTAACAATAAATAACTCCTCTGTTTCTCTTTACTTTAATTACAAAGTTGCAAACAAAATTGTAAAAAGTAATATTGAAATGGATTTAATTTGTGCATTACCACGGCCACAAACAATAAAAAAAATATTAAAAATTGCCGGCACTTTTTCTCTTCGAAGCATTGATTTTATTCGTGCAAACAGAGTGGAAAAAAGTTATTATCAATCTCCTTTATTGGAACCCGAAAAACAACTACCATATTTGATTGAGGGACTAAGTCAGGGTAAAAATACTCGGCTTCCTATAGTTAGAGTTCACAACAAGTTTAAATCTTACTTTGAAACTTATTTTATTAATTCTGGAAATTTTAATCGGCAAAACACCAAATATTTATTAGCTGAACCAAGCTCCAATAAAAATTTACTACAAATAATATCCCCGGATATTAATCACATTGTTTTGGCAATTGGGCCGGAAGGGGGATGGATTCCATTTGAAATTGAATTCATGGAAAAATTAAATTTTATAAAATTCAACTTGAGCCCCAATATTTTGAGGGTAGAAACAGCATTAATTTCTGCTGTTTCTCAAATAGAGCTTTGTAATATGCAAAACTCCGATACCAACAAAACAATTTAAATCGCGGTTGAAAAATTTAATGTAATTTCAGAATCAAGTCCGGTAATTCTTCTTACACTAAAATTAATATTCCATGAAATTGATTTAATATTTCGATTAAATGCTTTTACAAGTCTGGCGGCATTAATTGCACTTACGATACGATTTAGAATCATTGCCCCAACAACAAACCTTAAATTATTTTTTGCAGTTTCACTCGATTTCCACAATTCTCTGTATTTGCTGCGATTTGAATTTGTGTGCCAATCCCAGTAGTAACTCCGGTCATAAATTTTATTAATCTTCCCTTTCAAGGAAATATCATTATTGTATTGATTCATATTTATATACAAACCGATATTTGC
>CAZCBD010000103.1:0-10112 GCA_964496755.1 uncultured Melioribacteraceae bacterium | reverse complement strand
ATTCTCAATTTATCCCCCTTCGTTTTTTAACAAAAAGATTATTATTTTTAAGAAACCATTAAATATAAGGAATTCGATGAAATTACTGATAAGCATTCTTTTGTTTTCTATCACATTATTTGCCGGTGAAATAAAACTCTTTGGAAAACTATCCTCCGGTGAAATTATTTTGGGCCAAGCTAAAGATGCAATTTCGATTAAATTAAATAATAAGGAAATTGATTTTGATTCTAATACCGGATACTTTTTAATAGGCTTTGATAGAGATGAAACGGGTATCTTTTATTTAAATGTGAAATTTGCTGATGGTTTTGTTTCGGTAAAAAAACTTATTATACCGAAAAGAAAATATAAAATTCAGAAAATTAATAATTTGAATGCTAAGCTGGTTGAAGCTCCTAAATCAGAAAAACCACGAATTGATAAAGAAAGAAAAATTAAAAATTTAGCAAAAGAAAAAATCGGCAATTTGAAAACTCCACTTTATCTATCAGGCTTCATGCGCCCGGTTAAAGGTAGAATGTCAAGCGTTTTCGGAAGCCAGCGAATTCTAAATGGAATTAAAAAGGATCCGCACAATGGTGTTGACTTTGCAGCACCAAGTGGCAGAAAAGTATATGCCACTGCTAAGGGAAAAGTTTTACTTTGTGCAAAAAATTTTTATTACTCCGGAAATTTTATTTTGCTTGACCACGGACAAGGATTAAACAGCTTTTATTTACATTTAAGTAAAATTCTTGTTAAAGAAGGAGAGATTGTTAATAAGGGCCAGATTATTGGATTAGTAGGTTCTACAGGAAGATCAACCGGACCGCATTTGCATTGGGGTACACAATGGTTTAAAAAACGAATAGACCCTATCTCGCTACTTCGAATAAATAAATTTCTAAACAAAAAAAGAAATAAACAATGAACATCTTTAAATTAGATGAAAAACAAATTGACAATTGGGGGAAAATAAAATCCAAAGGAATTTTTCGGTATTTGATTAAGTGGGCTTTTATTACCAGCCTCGGTTTTGGAATTCCGTTTAATTGCTATAATTTGTTTTTTAGTCAAATCACATTCGAATTAACAAATTTTATTCTGATTTTAACAATTAGTTTTTTTGGTGGAGTTTTAATAGGATTGCTTAATTGGTTGCTAATGGAATATGGTTATAAAATCTCAAAAAAATAAAAACTAAACTTTAAATATTTTCATTTGACATTTTTTGCAATCAAATTCCAACAAATATCTGATTCCATTATTTTCCAAATACAACTTGGTATTTTCTTTTGTCTTTTGCGAACAAATATCCATTTCTTTTCTCACACAATATTTACAAATCATTAAGGGCTTATTATAATAATTTTTCGTAATCTCAGGGGAATATTCAGTAACCTTTACAGCTAAATCCGTCATAATTTTTTCAGCTAATTTATTTGATATATTATGAGAAAAATCTACTGTATCCGTATAATAATTTCGCAACAACTTTTCTTTAGGCTGTTTTCGCACAAAACTATTTCCCAATTCATCTTCAAGTTTTTTTAATAATTCCCGTCGAATTAAATTTAGTTTGGAAATCGGAATGAATAAAAGCTTATTCATTTCATTTTTTACATTTTTTAATTTAAAAATCGTATTTCCCGTTTTGGAAAAGGCCTTAATTAAAATGCTTTCATATTTACTTTTTTCTTTTGTTTCATCAAATTCATTTAATATTTTAATATCGCATTTCACATTATTTTCTGCAATTACTTCAAAACAAATATATTTTTCGGTTTGGAATATTTTAAGGTCAAAATAGATTTTTCTAAAAATATTATTCCGCAATTCATCGGTGAACCGTTTATCATAATTTCTGTAAATATGAGTTTTCTTTCTGATATCACAATCCTTAGGAAATTTTATCATTCCATTTTTCACGTCGTTAACCAAAAAGCCTTCCAACTCATCATTTGAATTAAAAAAACATAAACCGTCCCCATTGTTTACGATTATATCACTTTGTTGAAGACGAAAATAATTTTTCCGAATAAATTTAACCTCGCCTAAGTCTTCTCCAATAGATTTTGCAGTATTGAAAGTAGAAAGTTTCTCTCTTTTATTTTCGATAAAATAATTTGTAAAACCTCGCGAAAAAGATTTTCCTAAATCGGAAGTGAAGTTAATATCACTCTCTCCTATTGATGCTCTTTTGAGATCATTTCTGTTTAAAATAACTTCATCAATTTTTTGTCTGTAAAATGCCGTTACATTTTTCACATACTCTAAATTCTTTAATCTTCCTTCAATTTTAAATGAATTTATTCCCGAATCAATTAAATCGGAAATATACTCGGATAGATTTAAGTCCTTCAACGATAGCAAATGTTTATTTTTAATTAACAATTCTCCCGATTCATCTAACAGATTATATTTTGAACGACATGGTTGCGAACATTCTCCTCTATTAGCACTTCGGCCGGTAATTGCTTGACTTAAATAACATTGTCCACTGAGGGAAACACAAAGTGCCCCATGCACAAAAAATTCAAGCTCGGCGGATACTTGCGCTTTAATGTCTCTGATTTGTGTTAATGAAAGTTCTCTTGCCAAAATTATTCTATCAATTCCGAGAGAATCAAAAAATTTAATTCGTTCAAGTTCAAAATTATTTGTTTGTGTTGAAGCATGTAATTCGATAGGCGGTAAGTGCATAGCAAGCAAAGCCAAATCCTGAAAAATTATTGCATCTACTCCGCAATTGTATAAATCCCAAATTAAATTCTCTGCCTTATTTAATTCTCCGTCAAATAAAATCGTGTTAACAGTTGCAAAAACTTTTACGGAAAATTTATGAGCATATTTAACAAGCTTTTCAATATCGGTAATTGCATTTCCGGCTGCCAACCGCGCACCAAATTTCTCGGGACCAATATAAACTGCATCTGCACCGGCATTAACAGCTTCCATTCCTAAATGCAAATTTTTTGCAGGAGCTAATAACTCTATTTCTCTAATTTTATTTTTCACATTTTAATGGTAAAAAAAGATTTTAAATTAATTAAATTTTTTCTGTTTTATTTTTTTATTTATATTTGCAACGAAGTTCTTTACACTTACCCACAAAACATGCGAAGCCCTCTTTCGCGGATTTTAATTTCACAAAAACCAATTTTATTTAAAAACATATAGGAGCAAACTATGAAACGAGTAGTTAAGTACTTACTTGTATTTATAGCTGTGTGTAATTTTTTAATTGCACAAAATATTTTAAAACATAAACTGAATGATGTGGTTGTTACCGCAGGGAGAATGCCGATTTCAATTTCAAATATCGCAAGAAGTGTTCAAATAATAACGGCACAGGAAATAAAATTAATGCCTGTTAGTAGCATCAGTGAATTATTAAAAAATGTAGTTTCGGTTGATGTGCGTCAACGCGGAGCAGATGAAATTCAATCTGATATATCACTTCGCGGTGCTTCTTTTGAACAAACTCTGATTTTGGTAGACGGCATAAAAATGTCTGATGCACAAACAGGCCATCATAATATGAATATACCTGTTTCTATTGATCAAATTGAACGCATAGAAATTTTAAAAGGACAAGGCTCAAAAGTACACGGAGCAAATGCATTCGGAGGTGTAATAAATATTATTACAAAAAAAACAACTCTAAACAGAATAAACCTTAATTTGTCTGCAGCTCAGAATGCAACTTATTCAGGTACAGTAATTTTAAATTTGCCTTTTGGAATGTTTAATCAGAATTTTTCCGTAACCAAGAAAAGTTCAAATGGTTATAAGCATAACACAGGTTACAATGTTACCGGTTTTTCATATTCGGCAAATTATTCATCCTCCAAGGCTGTTTTTAATTTCATGGCCAGTTATAGGGATAAGGAATTCGGAGCAAATAGTTTTTATACTTCCGCTTTCCCAAATCAATGGGAACATGTTAAAACCACTCTCTTTTCCGCTTCCGGAGAGTTTCTATTTGGAATTTTGCAATTATCGGCTAAAGCATATTTACGAAAAAACAATGACGAGTTTTTATTGAAATATAATGATCCTTCGTTTTACAAAAACAATCATGAAACCAACACAGTGGGTGCTGAATTGCAAGCTTCGGTAAAAAGCAATCTTGGAATCACTTCTTTTGGCGCAGAGTTTTCCAAAGATAAAATTGAAAGTAGCAATTTAGGAAATCATGATAGAAGCAAGGGCGGTTTTTTCGGTGAGCATCAATTTATATTTGAAAATACTTTATTTATAAATATAGGTGCTTTTCTTTATAATTATGCCGAGTTAGGTTGGAAATTATGGCCGGGTGTAGATGTTGCTTTCAAACCAAATAAAAACTCAAAGATTTTTGCTTCCATGGGCAAAGCTTTCAGAATTCCTACTTTTACCGAACTATATTATCTAAGCCCCGCAAGCATTGGCAACGCTAATTTGTCTTCAGAAGAAACTACAAATATAGAAATAGGTTACAGTTTTAATAAAGCAAATTATTCGGCATCCATTGCAGAATTTTATAGAAATGGCAAAAATATTATCGATTGGGTAAAAACCGATTCCAAGAATCCGTGGAAAGCTCAAAATATCGGTTCCCTAAAAACAAAGGGCATTGAAATGAACCTGACTCTTAGATTTTCAAACTCAATTTTCAGAAGTCTAAATGTGGGCTATACATATTTGGATTTAACAAAAGATTCCGAGTCTAAAATTTCAAAATATGCTTTCGAAAACCTAAAACATCAACTAATTATTTCAAGCTTAAATAATTTTCTTTTCGATACTGTTCAAAGTCTAAGTATCCGATACGAAAAAAGAGAAAACTTTGAAGAACAAATTTTAGTTGATACTGAAATTTCCAAGAGTTTTAATAATTACTCTATTTATTTATCCGTTTCAAATATTTTCGATGCAAGCAATTTGGATATTAATGGTATTCCATTAAGAGGACGATGGTTTAAAAGTGGAATAAAATTCAACTTGTTTTAGGTTAAAAAGGTTACTGCAAAATCATTCTTTTGCGGTAACCTTTATTGGAAAATCTTTTCATTAAAACTTTTTCATTAAAATCTTTTCGTTACAATTTAAAATTCATCTTTATATATTTACCAAATTAAAATTTATAATTAATATCCCCTTGAGATTACAATGTTATCAGAACGTATATCAAGAATTGAAGTTTCCTCTACAATGGAAGTAGCACGAAGATGCACTGAATTAAAATCCAAAGGCATTGATATAATTGATCTTTGCGTAGGTGAGCCAGATTTTCCCACTCCGCAAAACATCATTGCGGCTGCAAAACAAGCCATGGAAAAGGGATTAACAGGATATACAATCAATCAGGGAATACCGGAACTACGACAAGAAATTGCAAAAAAATATGAATCTGAAACCGGCAGTAATTTTTCTTTGCAAGAAATAATAGTTTCCACAGGTGCAAAACAAGCAATCTATAATGTGCTTCAATCAATTATAACTACAGGTGAAGAAGTTTTAATTCCATCGCCATATTACGTAAGCTACACACATATGGTTAAACTAGCAGGCGGAATTCCGGTAATAATTGAAACCGATGAGCATAATAATTTTAAAATTAAAATTTCCGAATTGGAAAAGAAAATCACTGCCAAAACCAAAGCTTTAATTTTTTGCAATCCATCCAACCCAACAGGTACAGTATATTTAAAAGACGAAATAAACAAAATTGTTGAATTCGCAGTTGATAGAGATTTGATAATTATTGCAGATGAAGTTTATGAAAAATTTATTTATGATAACTTAAAATTTACAAGCCTTGCAAATTTTAAAAACAAACTGGGAATTAAATGTATAATTACCAATGCTGTTTCAAAGACTTATGCAATGACGGGTTGGCGAATTGGATATGCCATTGCCGATGCAAATATTATTTCTGCTGCTAATAAAATTCAAAGCCATTCAACTTCATCTCCTAACTCCATTGCACAATATGCCGCAGTAGAAGCATTAAGCGGTAATCAGGACTCCGTAAACATAATGCGAAACGAATTTGAAAAAAGAAGAAATTATTTATACAACGAATTAAATAGTATTGAAGGTATTTCTTGCAGAAAATCAAACGGAGCGTTTTACCTTTTCCCAAACGTAAAAAAATTATTTGGTAAAAAATTTAATGGTTTTGAAATTAATAACTCTACAGACTTGTGTATGTATTTATTAACCGAATCGAAAGTAGCATTAGTACCCGGCGAAGGTTTTGGAGCCCCCGATAACATTCGTATAGCATACACTAATTCAATGGAGAAATTGATTGAAGCAATCAAACGAATTAAAACCGGATTGAAATGACCAGTAATCTACTCTTTGGTTAATTCAGATTCCAGCAAGGATGTAATTTCATTTACAGGCATTTTTTCACCTGTCCAAAGTTCAAAAGATTTGGCTCCTTGCGCTACAAACATTTTTATCCCACTTAAAACTTTAGCTCCCTGTTGTTCAGCAATTTGTAAAAACTTTGTTTTAATGGGATTATAAATTACATCAAAAACTATTTGTTCTTCTTTAAACGATTTGGAAATAGTTGTTGCAGAATCATCTACTTCGGGAGACATTCCAATAGAAGTAGAATTAATAATTAGTTTTGAATGACGAAGCACTTTGGTGATATCCGGCGGCACCAATTCAAAAGTTTTGATATTCTTAAAAAGCATTTTCGCTGAGAAATAATCTTTCAACGACTCGGCTGTTTGAACAGTCCGATTAATTATATTTATTTTTTTTACTTTGAAATGGCGAATTAAAGTATATATAACAGCCCTGGCAGCACCTCCGGCACCAATAACGGTTACTTCCTCATCAGCTATTTCATCTTTCACATCAATTAAAGATTCGTAAATTCCATTAACATCGGTATTATAACCATGAAGGGATCCGTTTTCATTTACCACAGTATTAACAGCACCTATCACACTTGCTTCTTCGGATATTTCCTGTAAAAATTCCGTAACTTTTTCTTTATGCGGTAATGTAATATTAAAACCTTTAATTCCGAGTGCAATCATACCTTTTAAAGCAGATGAAAGATTTTCGGTAGGAATATCAAAAGGTAAATAAATATAATCCAGATTAAGCAAATCAAAAGCTTTATTCTGAATCAACGGTGAAAAGGAATGTTTAATCGGATGACCAATTACACCAATAATTTTAGTAGTGTTCGATATATTTTTGTTAATATTCATAATCCCACTTATTTTCTGTCTATCAAAGTATTAAATAATTTGGAAGAATTAATTTCCGGAAAATCATCAGCAAATTTTGCTTTCAAATTCGGTTTTAATGAAAATGCCACTTTTAATGCTTCCAAAGCTTCCAATATATTTCCTAAAATAAACTCAACTTTGGCTTTTAAATAAATAGCTTTTGGGGTATCGGCATTAATTTTAAGAACATTATTTAAAACTTCCTTTGCTTCCGAAAAGTTTTCATTCATTATTAATTGTTCCGAAAGCAATAACATATAATCGATATTTGCCGGTTCCTGTTCAATTAAATTTTTACATAATTCAATTGTCTCGAAAATATTAGAATCACTCTCTGCCAAATCGTTTTTCAATTCTTCGGAAAAATTATTTATTTTAGATTTTGAAGTTTCCCATGTAGGATTGTAAAGCATAAAAGCATTGCCCAAATCCTTTATGGCTAATTCCTTTTTATCAATTGCAAAATAGCAATACCCTCTGGAAAGAAAAGCTTCAAAATATCCGTCATCAATTTCAATTGCTTTGTCATAAGCTAAGATTGCATTTTTTAATTCATCTAACATTTCATAAGCAAAGCCGATATTATACCAAACCGATTCGTCTAAAGTATCAATTTCTGCTGCATTAAGAAAAGATTTTAACGCTTTTTTATAATTTTTTAATGTTAAATAGGCAACACCGGCATTATACCAAGCACTTGCAAAATTATCTTTTAATGAAGCTGCCAACTCAAAATCTTGTGCTGCAGCAGAATAGTCAGATTCTTTTATTAATACAATTCCCCTATTGTACCAACCATTGGCCGCAAAAGGTTCTAATTCCACAAACCTGTTATAAGCCTCAATAGCTTCGGTATTTTTCCCTAAGATATCGTAACAAAATCCCAATTCATACCAAGCTTCTGCATATTCGGAATCAACTTCAATGGTTTTTAAAAAAAATAATATTGCAGTTTCAAAATCGGAATTTCTTTCGTAAAATACTGCCATATTAAATAATGCTTCATCATTGTTGGGATCAAGTGCTAAAGCCTTTTCTAATGCCGAAAAAGCTTCGGATTTTAGCCCCAAATTATCTGCAGCAATAGATTTTGTAATCAAAATATCAGAATCATTTGGATTTAAGGATAAAGCTTTATCTAAGCAATCGTATGCTTCTTCAAATTTGAAGATATTATTTAAAAATGTTCCCTTGTGGTACCAATACTCCGAATTGTAAGGAGCAATTTCAAGTAAAGCATCCACTAATTGCAATCCTTCACGCGGATAATCGTTTTCAACGCAAATTTGCAATGCTTCTTCTATTGCATCTTGAATTAAAAAGTAATTTCTTTCTTCTAAGGAAAGAATTGTTTTTATTACAAAATCCAAATCGTCATGCGAAGAATTATTTATGTTGTTTTTATAAGGCTCGAAATTCAAGCTTATCAATACTCCTATTAATCTGCTTGAAAATGTATAGTAGAAGAGCGATAAAATCAAGTTGATTTTATCTGCATAAATTACTACATCATTTCGTATTATTTTTGTTCGCAAATTTTTATTATTTTTAGACTAATTTTTTACGCATTAAATTTTATGAAATAGGATATTTATGTTTAAAATAGCTCTTAAAATCACAAAAGTTTTGCCGATTTTAATATTTTTATTTTTAACAACCTCTGCCCAGCAAATTTATTTTTGTCAAAGTCATACCGAAAAAGGCGAGCCTATCGGGGCTTCACACATTTGGAAAATCAAAAGTAATGGCGGCTATCTATATATATTACTTGACAATGAACAGCAAATACTGAAACCCGGAATTTATTATATGCTTGTTGATAAATACAATGGAAACGAATATAAAGAATTTGATAGTAAGACCATAAAATTGGTTGATGATAAAACATGGATGGCATATAATTATATTTTCAAAGAACCCGGCAAATATAAGTTTTCCTTTATTTCTCCTGATCAACAGAAAATTTCCGAAGCAATGGTTACTATACGAATGAAAGGTGGTAATCATGATATTGAAACCTTTATCAGAAGATTTAACTCCGACAGGGTTAAGAGTTTTTTCTGCGAATGGGTTATTTCTGAAAAACCGGTAAAAGTAAAATCATCAACAAACCTGAAAAAAAATAACGGACTTATATTTTTCTACATTAATAGCCAAACACCGTTAAACACCGACACATTATTCGTTGAAATATGGAAAAAAGCATTTAGCGATGTTGAATATGATCAGCATATAGAAACAAAAAAATATAAAATAATACCTACATGGGATTATACTTTTTTTAGATACCAATTCGTGTCTGCCGGCGAATATAGATTTGATGTATATGATCAAAGAAATAAATTAATAACAGCCGGTTACATTACTGTAAAATAAAGGTTGAATGCAAAATGAAAGGAATAATATTAGCAGGCGGAGCAGGAACAAGACTATATCCGGTCACGAAAATTTACAGCAAACAATTAGCCCTTATCTATGATAAGCCTTTAATCTATTACCCATTATCGCTTTTAATGTTGGGCAACATAAAAGAAATTTTGATTATTTCCGATAAAAACACAATCCCGCTTTATAAGAAATTACTTGAAGACGGCTCACAAATAGGTTTGAATATTTCTTATGCTGTTCAAAATGCACCAAACGGTATTGCCGAGTCTTTTTTAATCGGTGAGAATTTTATCGGCTCGGATTCCGTAACATTGGTTTTAGGTGATAATATTTTTTACGGAAAATTAAATTTTATGTATTCGGCTTTGAAAAATCATAAATCCGGTGCAACCATTTTTGCATATCGAGTAAATGATCCCGAAAGATATGGAATAGTGGAATTCGATAAAAATGGAAAAGCTGTTTCATTAGAAGAAAAACCAAAAACACCTAAAT
>CAZCBD010000102.1:0-10161 GCA_964496755.1 uncultured Melioribacteraceae bacterium | reverse complement strand
TTTTTATTAACAATAATTTTAACAATAAATAAATTTTCCTGCGAAATAAAATCACTATAGGGTTGAATAATTAGATCATTTAATACTCCGGATACAAGTTTTGATTGCCCTACTACTACTCCAACGGGAATAGAGGGTGGTAAGATTGTTGAAAAATCAGAAGTTACAATTCTATCTCCGGCTTTAATATCATAAGTTGTAGGAATATTTTTTATAATAAAATTCTGTCCGTTCCAAGTTAAAATCCCATTTACCCCACTTCTCTGATCGCGCACTGCTACTTTCATTTCATAATTTTTCAGCGTTCTCACAATCGAGTAATCTTCGCTAACATCTACAATCAAACCAATTAAACCGTTATTATCAATAACAGGCATCCCGATTTTAATACTATCTTGAGATCCGGCATTTACAATAAAAATCCCTTTAAGTTTTGAAGTCGATTTTGAAATAATTTTTGCGGGTTGCAAATCAAACTTTGATGTATCTTTAAATTGAATTAATTTTCTTATGTTTTCGTATTGTATTCCGTAATCAATTAATTTATTTAATTTCAACATTAAGTTAGCATTTAACTTCTGCATTCTTTCCAATTCTTGATTATCAACAAAGATATTTTTCAAGCTTGAAACAAAATCACTCGCAATAGCAAATGTACCAAAGGAAATAGTTTTTAATCTATTAATTTGTGATGAGTTATTGTTTGAGATTAAAGTTAATGATATAAAAATCAAAACAAACAGTAAAAAATATTCTCGATAAATCTGAAAAAATTTTTTAATTAACTTTATCATTAATATCTTCTATTTCGGATGAAAACTTTCGAATACTTATTAAAATTATCTATTATTTTGCCGGTTCCACGCACAACCGCAGTTAAAGGGTCTTCGGCAACATGAACCGGAAGGTTTGTTTCCATTCTTATTCTTTCATCCAATCCTTTTAAAAGAGCACCGCCACCGGTTAAAATTACACCACGATCAAGAATATCAGCAGATAATTCCGGAGGAGTTCTTTCAAGAGTTTGCTTTACCGCTTCAACAATTTGGGTTATATTTTCATTAAGAGCATCACGAATTTCAACAGAACTTACCTCACAGGTTTTCGGTACACCGCCTACTAAATCGCGACCTTTTACTTGGATTGTAATTTCTTCTTTTAGAGGAACAGCCGAACCAACTTCACATTTTATTGCTTCGCTAGTTCTTTCACCAATTAAAAGATTGTAATTTTTTTTGAAAAATTGCATAATTGCATTATTCATTTCATCACCGGCAATACGAATTGATTCTTCATTTACGATACCCGACAAAGCAATCACTGCAATTTCCGTGGTTCCACCACCGATATCAATAATCATGTTGCCAACCGGATCTTCAACATTAATTCCTACGCCAATTGCGGCCGCCATCGGCTCGGCTACAAGGTGAACTTCTTTAGCACCTGCATGTTCGGCACTATCACGAACCGCTCTTTTTTCAACTTCGGTAACTCCGCTTGGAACCGCAATAACTATCCTTCTATTTGAGATTGCACCGGAACTACTTCTTTTAATAAAAGCTCTAATCATACCTTCTGCAATCTCAAAATCAGCAATTACTCCATCACGCATTGGTCGGGAAACTCTAATTTCTCTGTGTTCTCTACCTTGCATTTCTTTCGCTTTATTGCCAAGAGCAATTATTCTTTTAGTGTTTCTATCAAAAGCAACTATCGAGGGCTCGTTTAACACTATGCCTCTACCTTTAACATAAATCAAAGTGTTGGCGGTACCAAGATCAATTGCAACATCTGTCGAAAAGAAATTAAATAAACCCATAAATCCTCTAATGTTTGAAGTTTCTAATTCCGGTGAATAACATTGCCAAATTATATTTATCTGCAGCTTCAATTACCTCGTTATCTCTTACCGACCCGCCGGGTTGGATAACTGCTGTAATTCCTTCTTTAGCTATTGTTTCAAGCCCATCGGCAAACGGGAAAAAAGCATCGGAAGCTGCAACTGCACCATTCAAATCATGTCCATGTTCCTTTGCTTTCATAGCTGCTATAATTGCTGAATCGACTCTAGACATTTGACCTGCACCTACTCCAATAGCCATTCTATTTTTCGTAAAAACAATTGTGTTAGATTTTGTATGCTTACATATAATCCAAGCAAATTTCAATTCTTCCATTTCCGATTCAGAACAAGCACGTTTTGTAACTAATTTTAATTCCGTATTATTTAAGCTTGAATTATCTTTATCTTGAACTAATAATCCCCCGGGTATAGATTTAACTACTAATTCATTATTCGGATTAAACTTTTTAATTCTGATTAAGCGTCGATTCTTCTTTTTCTTTAATATTTTAAGTGCATCTTCGGTAAAATTTGGGGCAGTAATAATTTCCAAAAACATTTCGTTTAGTTTTTCTGCAAGCTTTACATCAACAGTACCACTAAAGCTTACAATTCCGCCAAAAGAAGAAACAGGATCACAAGATAAAGCTTTTGTATAAGCATCAAATAAATTATCTCCGACAGCCGCTCCACATGGATTTGTATGCTTAATAATGGCACACGAATTTTGTGGCATATCCGCAATCAATTCAACAGCTGCCGTAAAATCTACAATGTTATTGTAAGACAATTCTTTGCCATGGAGTATTTCAAAATTCTCATAAAAATCGCCAAACAAATATGCTTTTTGGTGAGGATTTTCACCGTATCGCAGCTCTCCTTTTAAAGGCATATTAATTCTGAGTGCAGATTTTTCAAGATTAAATTTTTCTTCAAAATAATTTGCAATTAAAGTATCATAATACGAGGTAAGAGCAAAAGCTTCGCCTGCAAGTTTTTCTTTTGTCGTTGTTGAAACTTTACCGTCTTTTTCCAGCTCGGTTAAAAAATCATCGTATTGACTTGGGTTTGTTAAAACCGAAACATATTTGAAGTTTTTGGCAGCAGCTCTAATTAAACTTGGCCCGCCAATATCAATATTTTCAATTTTTGTTGCCAAATCAATATCCGTTCTGTTTACTACATCCGGAAACGGATAAAGATTGACACACACAATATCAATCTGATTAATATTATTTGCCTCTGCCTGCCTTAGGTCATCTTCAAAATCAGGCCGCATTAAAATGCCACCAAAAATTGTAGGCTGAAGTGTTTTTACTCTACCGGAAAAAATTTCAGGAAAAGATGTATAATCTTCAATTTTTGTACACTCAATTTTATTTTCAATTAATAATTTTGCAGTATTTCCGGTTGCTAAAATTTCATAACCTACTTTATTTATTCTTTTTGCAAATTCAACTATATTATGTTTATCTGAAACACTAATTAATGCGAATTTTTTCAATTTTTAGTCCTTCCATTTAATCTATTAAATAAACTCTATTATTTTTAAATATCAATTTATTTTCAGAAATTTTTTTAATAACCATCGGTAAAATTTGATGCTCGATTTTTAAAACTCGTTCGGCAATTTCCTCGGGTGAATTAACGTCGGAAATGTCAACTGCTTTTTGTGCAATAATTTTCCCCGTATCATAAACCGTATTTACAAAATGCACAGTCGGTCCGCTAACTTGAGCAGAAGCTTTGAATACCGCCTTATGCACATTCATTCCATACATTCCTTTGCCACCAAAGGCCGGTAGCAACGCCGGGTGAATATTAATAATTCGATTTTCATAAAATTGCACAAAAAAATCCGGAATTTTTTTTAGAAATCCGGCTAATACTATTAAATCTATTTTACTCTTTTCAAATTCATCCTTTAACTTAGAGTAATTAATTAATTTGTTGTTTGCTGATTCGGTTTCTTTATTTTCTGAAATCGAAAATGTGGCAATATTATTTTTTTCGGCAAAGTCTAATGCTCCGCAAGCAATTTTATTGCTTACAACAAATTGAATTTTAACATTTTTCATATAATCAGGAATTGAATCAAATATTGCTTTTAAATTTGAACCACGTCCTGAAACAAAGACAGCTATTCGTAACATATCACCTTAATTTTAAAGTAAAAAAATATTGAAAACCTTATTGAAAATCAATTCAACAATTGCTTATTAACTGATTTAAGTTATTATTTTATATAAAATTAGGAGGATAATTTGACCGCAAAGATTAATTAAGCCTTCTTTCAATTTTCCTCTTCCAAAAATTTATTTTAGCCGATAATTTATTCTTAAAATCATATTCATTTTCATCGTCGGCATTTTCAATATATTCTTCTGCAAGTTCAAATTTTTGCAGTTCAAAATAAATCCGAGATAAATGTAAGTTTGCTGTCGGGATAATCCATTTTTCATATTCAACATCATTTGTTAAGCATTTTTTGAAAATATTTTCGGCTTCTTTTACTTTTCCTTTTTTAAGAAATATCTTTCCTTTAAAAAATAAGTAGAGCTCTTTGAAATTATCCGAAAGTAAAGAATATTCAATTTCATTTAAAAGAGTTTCAGCTTTTTTTAATTTTTCTGTTTCCAAATAATTTTCAATTAACAATATATTTTTTTCGGCTTGCGAAAAATTTATATCAAACAACAGCTCCCCTCTTCTTTTGGCAAATTTATCTTCTTCAATCTCCAGGTTCCCCAACCTACAAAGTATAAAACTTCTTTTCGAAGGTAGAATTTCATTTTTCATTAATTGACAAATTCCAATTTTGTATTTTGCCAAACCGGAATAACTGATATCAACTTGGTTCTCTAAAAACAGGTTGTAATATTTTTCGGCATTTTTAAAGTCATTTAACAAAAACCTAATTTCACCTTTAAGAAATAAAGCCAACGAATAAGTAAAAGGGAATTTGGGATTATTACTTTTAATAATTACGTTAAGTAAGCTTTCCGCTTTTTCAAATTCCTTTTTATTGATCAAAACCAAAGCAAGTTGATATTTAAACAAAATATTATCCGGATTATTTTCTACAAGTGGCGAAATTAAACTGAAGGCTGAATCGATTTCATTCAAATAGTTTACGTAAACCTGTGATAAATAATATTTGGATTCGGGTTTTCCTAAATTCTCAGGTGAATTAAAAACGGCCTTTCTTAAGTATGCAAGTCCTTCTTGCTTATCACCACTCATTCCCGTTAACTTTAATGTAAACGATAAAAAGCCATCAGCAAAGCCAAGAGCATATTTAAGCATGCCAAAATCGGTTAAAGTATAACTATCATTAGGGAAATCATCCAAAATATCTTCAAAAATTCCATCAGCCTTTTTAGCATCCCAAAATGCGTCAACAAAGTCTTGTCTTAATGTTTTAAGGGTTGCAAGCATGGAATATGATGCTGCTTTTAAATATAAGTACTTAGGAATTGCTTTTACGTCTATTTTATTTTCAATTAAGGTTAAATTTCTTTTTATTAAACTTTTTAAGCTCAAATAATTTGTTTCGTCTCTACTTCCAATAAATTCCCAAAGTAGGATTTTACATTTTAAAAAAAACCCGTCCGGTTCGGTAGGAAATCTTTCCGAAAAGATATTGCATAAACTATCTGCTTTCTGAAAATGAAGATTATAAAATTCGTGAAAGGCTTGTTTAATAATTGGAGAAGAAAAATAGTTCTCATTGGGAACTTGAGAAGAAAAAACAAAGGTGCAATTAAGTGTAAAAAAAATATTTACAACAAATAGCACCTTTGAAAATTTCATAATTTTTACCACTATTCAGAATCAACAGAATTTCTATTTACATTTTCCTCTTGATATTTTTTTGCAGCAGCCACAAGTTCTCTGAAAAGCGGATGAGCATTTGTTGCACGAGATTTAAGTTCCGGATGAAATTGGCACCCGACAAACCATCTATGATTTTCAAGTTCAATCATTTCAACCAACTTGCCATCCGGGGATTGACCGCTTACAATCAATCCGCTTTTTTCAAGTTCTTCTCTAAATTTATTATTCACTTCGTATCTATGGCGGTGACGTTCCGAAATTTTCTGTTTTTTATAAGCTTCTTTTGCTTTTGTTCCTGATTTTAAAACGCACGGATAAGCGCCTAATCTCATTGTTCCGCCTTTTTGAGTAATTTTCTGTTGATCGGGCATAATGTGTACAACAGAATATCTGTTTTTAACAAACTCGGCACTATTAGCTTTTTTGATACCGAGAACATTTCTTGCAACTTCAATTACCATACATTGCAATCCGAGACAAATACCTAAAATCGGAATATTATTTTCTCTGGCATAAGTTATAGCTTGAATTTTGCCTTCAATTCCTCTTTCGCCAAACCCCCCCGGAATCAGAATCCCATCATATCCGGAAAGCATTTTTTCGGCACCATTTTGTTCGATTTCTTCGGAATCGATAAACACTTTAGTAACTTTCACATCATTTTCAGCTCCGGAATGCACAAAAGCTTCAGTTATGCTTTTATAAGCATCCGGACATTGAACATATTTTCCGCAAATAGCTATCTTAACTTCACCGGTTGGAAATTTTACATTATCAACAAACTTAGACCAATTTTCAATATTTGTATTAATATCGGGCAGTTTTAATTTTCTTAGAACTATTCTGTCAAAGTTTTGTTTGTGTAAAACCAAAGGTACTTCATAAATAGTGGAACAATCGAATGCGGAAATAACCGATTTAGTATCAACATTACAAAACAAAGCAATTTTTTCTCTGAATTCTTTTTTTAATTTTTTTTCGGAACGACAAACTAAAATATTCGGTTGAATTCCTAATTCAAGTAATTTTTTAACACTATGTTGAGTAGGTTTTGTTTTCATTTCGCCGGCTGCCGAAATAAAAGGAACTAAAGTTACATGAATAGAAATAGCATTTTTTCTGCCCACTTCAACCATCAATTGGCGCATTGCTTCAATAAAAGGTAAACTTTCAATATCACCTACGGTTCCGCCAATTTCAGTAATCACGATATCATATTTACCGGTTTCGCCAATAGCTTTCATTCTTTTCTTAATTTCATCGGTAATGTGCGGAATTACTTGAACAGTAGCTCCAAGATAATCACCACGTCTTTCTTTCGTAATTACGTCAAAATAAACTTGTCCGGTAGTGGTATTATTAGCTTGCGACATGTTAATGTCCAAAAATCTTTCATAATGCCCCAAATCCAAATCGGTTTCGGCACCATCGTCAGTTACAAATACTTCACCATGTTGAAAAGGACTCATCGTTCCCGGATCAACATTAATGTATGGATCAAATTTTTGAATTGTAACGCTAAATCCTCTCTGCTTTAGCAAAAGTCCTAAAGAAGCAGCAGAGATTCCTTTCCCGAGGGAGGAAACAACTCCGCCGGTAACAAAAATATACTTCACTTTTTTCTTCACAAGAATCCCTTTTCTAAATAATATATTATTTAGGAATTAAAGATAAAAAAATAATAATTTGAAATGAATTAAAGTTTGAACAAAAGTAAAAAAATTATCTTTTGCTATTAATAAAATCAACAAATTTATTGAACTTTTCTTTTTCTTCGTCTGATAAATCGGGGAAAGCAACATCATAAGCAATATTCAACCATCGGACACTAATTTTTCTAAGCGATATTTCAATTTCATCTGCAAAAAGTTCTTCGTCTTCAAAAATTAAGCCGGAAAGCTTGATTACAGCGGCAATCGTCACAGAATGATGTAAGGAATTATTATTTGCAATATCAATTAAATGATAAACGGTTTCGTTAAAATTAGCAGCTATATCAATGGCAGACAATCCTGCTTCTTTCATAAATGAAACATCACGAGCAACTCTAAGTTTTTTATCGGTTGCAATTTGTATTAATTTCTTGATTGAACCGTCAGCTAATTCTTTGTTGGTGATACCTTCAACAACTAAATCGTCAATTGCATTCCGAACAGCTTCAGCAAGTGAATGTTGTGCCTTTTCCATAACTGCAGGTTGACAAGCAATTGAACGCGAAATTCGGAAAATTTCCTCGTAATTACCTTGTCTAACCATATTCTCAACATCACTAATTGTAATTGATTTATCGGCATTTATTCTTTTTTCATTTTCAGAAGGCTTCGAATCAATTTCCAACATTCTTTGCCGCACTTCTGCTTCTTTTTTCTTCTCTTGGTATTCGGCAATAATATCTTTTGTGTTAGCCGGAGTATGTTTAGTAAATAAAATTGAAATATTATTTTCTAGTAATAATCTTAGAAAATCTTTGTAATGATTAGCATCAATTTTAACACTCATTAAAATTTCGTCACCAATTTTACCAAATTTAGGACCTGCAATTTTTGCAGAATTAAATTTATTTTTATAAGATGTAACTAAGGCTTTTACTAAAGATATTTGCTCTTGCAATAGTTTTGCCGAAATTACTTCAAGCGCCATAAATATTCCATATTTGTTCTACTTTAGTTTATTTAAAATTCTTAGTGCCGATATTTTTCCACTTAATATTGCTCCTTCAATGGTTCCGGGCAATCCTGTATTTGTCCAATCTCCGGCAATAAAAAGATTATCGAAACTTATATTAATATTATTACGAATCTTTTTTGAATTTGGTGTTACAGCAAACGTCGCTTTTCTTTCTTTTATTACTTCAAATTTTTCAATATACTTTTTATCAAATTCACTAAAGAATTCTTCCAATTCCGAAATGCATATTTCCATTATTTTATTTTTATCTAAAATAGAAATATCATTTGCATCACTTTTTAAAACAGTAATATAATCATTATGATTAAAAAGCCAATGAAAATTTGCATTTAATAGCGCAATAAATTTTTCTTTGAATGGATTTTGTTTTAGCCAAATGTAGACCGTAACAATTGAATTATACTTAAACTCATTTTTTGAAATTTCAGGAAGAAGTTTTTTAAGATTAGTAAACGGCACAGCAGAGATTATATAATCAAAATCTTGGTATATATTTTTTTTAGTAATAACCTTAATAATCTTGTTGTTTTCAATAACAATTTCATCTGCTTTTTCGCCTAAATTAATTTCTGTATTGTTTTTTAACAAAAAAGATATGGCCGGTTTAATAAGCAATTTATCCAAATTTGTTCTTGGTAAAATTGTTTGAATTTTCTTTTGGCCTTTAAGAAAGATTTCTTTCAAAGTTAGCAGAAACACCTCTGCCAATGATTCTTCAATGTTTGTATTTAATATTGAATCATTTAAAACCTTCCAGAAACTGTTTATACTATTTTCAGATTGGTTTTCAGAATGTAACCAATCTTTTGTTGTTAAATTTCGAGATACTTTAAGTTTAAATTTAATTTTTAAAAACAATTTAAGAATTTGAATTTTTTCAGTTAGAGAAAGGAGATTAAACTTGAAAAGTGCATAAAAAACATTCAAGGGATAAAATTTTTGTGGAACTTTAAACCTGCTTTTTTCACCTTTTTTATTTACAAAAGTGAAATCTATTGTTTTAAATATCTGTAATTCTTCTGTCGATTTAATTTTCGAAATATAATCTAAAGTATTTGAATAACATCCCATTATTAGATGCTGTCCATTATCAATCTCACAATTCAATCTTTTATGAAAAAAAGACCTTGAGCGTCCTCCGGATATAATGGAAGAATCCAGTATTGTAACATCAACTCCTGCTTCGGAAAGATAAATCCCGGCAGATAAACCACTTAATCCGGCACCTAAAATCAGCACTTTCGGCATGTTAGTACAACAATTTATATTTTAATAAAACATAAAGAGCAATGAATAGTTTTTCCGCTTTGGAAATATTAATATCCTTTTCAAAAATATTAAAATTATTTTTTTCTAATTTTTTTAACAGTTTAAAATAAATTTTATCCATTCCAATAGCAGCAAACATATTTTTTTTGTCTTCAAAGTGAAGATGTTTTCTTGCTTCATAAAAATATTTTTTTGCCCTCTGAGATTCAAATTGCATGAGACTTATGAAATTCTGATTGTACGTTCCGGAAAATAATTCTTGTTCCGAATAATTGAATTTTTTTAAATCTTCTTGAGGCAAATAAACCCGTCCGATTTCCGCATCTTTTTTTACGTCTCTTAAAATATTTGTAAGCTGCAAGGCTATACCCAAATTAACAGCAAATTTTTTTGTTGACTCATGCTTATAATCAAATATTTCAATGGACATTAAACCGACTGTTGAAGCTGCACAATAACAATAATTTTCTAACTCTTCAAAGGTTTCATAACGTTTTTTTTGCAAATCCATCGCCATTCCTTTA